>JAAZAQ010000370.1 GCA_012514225.1 Clostridiales bacterium
ATGACGCCGTTCTCCACCCGCACGTCCGCCTGGTAGGGCTCCCGCCCGGTGCAATCGATGAGAAGGCAGCCCCTGATAATCATGTCCGTTTCCTTTCAGCTCCCCGGAGCCCTTGTCATGCCCGTCAACAGGGCCGATGGTGCCGTCCTTCGCCCGGCCGTCGGCTGTCGCCGCGTGAAAGGCCTGTTCCAAACCGAAGGGCTTCCGCCATGGCTCCCCACGAGCGGCTTTTCGTCCATTCGGCCGAACGCGGCATGCCGCGCGCTTGATTTCTTCCCGCTTTTTAAACCGCGGCCGATGCCTGCCGCGCATCCTGGCTCATTGTCCGGCTGGTTTCCGGCCTGCTTGCGCTACCGGGGATTGTGGCAACATCCGCGCAAAAAAGCAAGACGAGCCGGCCGCCCTTCCGGCGGGAGCGGCGCCATGCAGGAGCGGTCAGAAAGCGCGGTGTTCCGGCGGCCTCGAAGAGGCGCCTGCGGCCGGCACGCTATCCCGTCCGCCGGAAGTGTGACGGACTGCAGGGAAAACAGCGACAACAGCAGTGATTGCGGTTGAACGCGCATGGCAGGCGACCTCCCGCTAAGCACCAAAACGCGTACCGTCCCCCCGCAATCCGCTGCCTGCGCGGCAATCCGCCAATGCGGTGAATCCATTTTCCAAAGCGCATCGCCCCAGTCATTTGCATTGCGCCCCCTCGCTCTGTATAATCAGGAAAATTCCGCCAAAAGGAGCGTGGTTCCCCTCATGGATGACCCCGGCTCGCCCTCGGTGCTCGGTTCCCTCGTCCTCATCCTCGTCCTCACCCTGGTCAACGCCTTCCTCGCCGGAGCCGAAATGGCCTTCGTCTCGCTCAACCCGGCCAAAATCCGGGAACTGGCGGAGAAGGGCGACAAGAGAGCCCGAAAAGTCCAAAAGCTGCTCGCAAGCCCCGATTCCTTCCTGTCCGCCATCCAGGTCGGCATCACCTTCGCGGGCTTTTTCAATTCCGCCTCGGCATCCCAGGCCTTCCTGAGCCGCCTGGCGCCGGCGCTGGGCCATTTTCCGGCAGCGGAGACCCTGGCCAACCTGATTCTGACCCTCGCCATCTCCTACGTGTCCCTGGTGCTGGGCGAGCTGTACCCCAAGCAGCTGGCGCTGCAGATTCCGGAGCAGTACGCGAGGGGCAGCGCCGGCGCCATCCTGCTGCTGCGCGCCGCCTTCCGGCCCTTCATCTGGCTGCTCAACGTGTCCGTGGGGCTGCTCAAGCGCCTGACGCCAATCGACTTTTCCAAGAAAGAGGAAAAGCTCACCCGGCAGGAGATGAAGGCCCTGCTCAACTCCAGCCGCAACGACGGCGCAATCGACACGGACGAGTTCAACATGATGCGCGGCGTCCTCTCCCTGGACACCCGGCTGGTGCGCGAAATCATGGTGCCCCGGGTGGACACGGACATGCTGGACGCGGAGGACCCCTTCGAGAAGAACATGGAGGTGCTGCTCACCCAGCTGCGCTCCCGCATCCCGCTGTACGAGGAGGACAAGGACAACATCCTGGGCATCATCCACCTCAAGGACGTGCTGCTCAACCTCCAGGCCTTGAACGAGCGCCGCATGGACCTGCGGGACATCGCCCGCCCCGCCCTGTTCATCCCCGACACCATGTACACCGACGAGCTGCTGGTGCAGTTCCAGAAGTCCAAGCAGCACCTGGCGGTCCTGGTGGACGAGTTCGGCGGCATGGTCGGCATCGTGACGCTGGAGGACCTGATTGAGGAAATCGTGGGCGACATCCAGGACGAGTATGACGACGACGACGACGCCCCCCTGCAGATGACCGGGGAGAACGAGGCGGTGCTGCTGGGCAGCCTGGCCTTGAACGACGTCAACCGCGCCTTCGACCTGAACATCCAGTCCGAGGGGGCGGACACCATCGCCGGCTACGTCATCGAGCGGTTGGGCTACATCCCCAAGCCCGGCGCGGAGCCGGAAATCCAGGGCGAGGGCTTCACCCTCAAGGTGCTGCGCGCCCGCAACACGCGGGTGGAGGCGGTGCGCCTGACGCTCCACCGCGAAGCGGCGCCGGGCAAAGCGCCGGAGGAAGCGGGCTGGGAGCCCTGACGCGCGGGGCCGGGACAGCCCGGTCCCGGCCTGTTTCACGTGAAACACCCACGGAAAGGAATAAGGGTTGAAAGTATTCAAGTTCATGCGGCCGGAATGGAAGGCGCTGCTGATGGTCTTCCTGCTGCTGGGCGTACAGGCCTTCAGCGAGATGGCGCTGCCCGGCTATACCTCCGCGCTGGTCAACGTGGGCGTGCAGCAGGGCGGCGTCCCCTCCCCGCTGGCGGATTCCCTCTCCCACGCCTCCCTGCAGGGGCTGCTGCCCCTGATGGACGGCGAGGCGGAGCGCCAGGCCGTCCTGGACGCCTACCGGCCGGAGGGCGAAGTATACCATCTGCGCCCGGGCCTGGACGCGGCGCGGCGGCAGGCCGCCGAGCAGGCGCTGACCCTGCCCATGGCGCTGTCCTTCACCCTGGAAAACCAGCCCGGCGGGGACGTGATGCTCAAGGGCCTGCGCAGCGGGCTCGTCAGCCGGGAAACGCTGGCCGCCAGCATGAAGGACCGCGTCCCCCTGGAAGGCGCCGCCGCGGAGCAGTTCCTCCGCCAGGCCGCAGTGCAGTACGTGCGCGCGGAATACGGCCGCCTCGGCATGGATACGGACCGGGTGCGCAACGCCTTCTTGTGGGACCAGGGGCTCAGGATGCTGGGGCTGACCCTGCTCTCCGGCCTGGCCGCCCTGCTGGCCGCCTACTTCTCCAGCCGCTCCGC
>JAAZAQ010000045.1 GCA_012514225.1 Clostridiales bacterium
AATTCCTGCCGCAGCCAGATAGCCGAAGCCCTCGGGAAACGCCTGGCGGGCGATGCGTTCAACAGTTTTTCCGCGGGAACCGAGACCCGCGACCGCATCAACCAGGACGCCGTCCGGTTGATGAAACAAACCTACGGCATCGATATGGAGGAGAGCCAGTACAGCAAACTGGTATCCGAACTGCCCCCGCTGGACATCCTCATCACCATGGGATGCAACGTCGCCTGCCCCTACCTGCCCTGCAGGCATCGGGAGGACTGGGGGCTTGCGGACCCCACCGGGATGCCGGACGAGGTCTTCCTGCAGACCATACAGGCTATTCACGGAAAAGTACTGGCGCTGAGGCAGGCGGTGCTGGAGGGCAGGCTGCCTTGAAATGAAGGCGCGGGGGCTCGCCGCCCCGCGCCGATTGACGCTTTTTGCCCGGGCATGCTATCCTCTGCCGCAAGCGGACACGCCTACGCCCTCCGGGATTCCCGGCGGGACAGCCCGTGCCGGCATGAGGTGTCAGATGAACTTCGTATTCATTTCCCCGCATTTTCCCTCCCACTACTGGCGTTTTTGCGCGGCGCTACGGCAAAACGGCGTGACCGTGCTGGGCGTCGCGGACGCGCCGTATGAGGAGCTGCTCCCGGAGTTGCAAAGCAGCTTGACGGAGTATTATCGCGTCCCCAGCCTGGAGGACGGCGACGCCGTGCTGCGCGCGCTGGGATGGTTCACCCACCGCTACGGAAAAATCGACTGGATTGAGTCCAACAACGAATACTGGCTGGAACAGGACGCCTGGCTGCGCACCATGTTCCACGTGACCACGGGCCCCATGCTGGACCGGATTCCCTCCTACAAGCGCAAGTCCCTCATGAAGGAAGTGTACGCAGGCGCGGGCATCCGAACCGCTGCCTGGCAGACGGCGGAAACGCTGGAGAAAGCCCTGGTTTTCGCACATAAGGCAGGCTATCCCCTCATCGCCAAGCCGGATGTCGGCGTCGGCGCGAACGACACCCACCGCATCCGGGACGAGGGCGAGCTGAGGGCCTTCTTTTCACGCCTGCCGCTGCGCCCCTATCTGCTGGAGCAGTACGTCGACGGCGAAATCTGCTCCTACGACGCGGTCATCGGCCCGAAGGGCGAGCCGCTCTACGAGACCGGCAACATCACCCTGGTGTCGGTGATGGATGTGGTCAACGAGAAAACCGAATCCGTCTACATGATCGTGCCGGAGCTCGCGCCAGACGTGAAGGAGCTGGGCCGCAGGACGGTCAAGGCCTTCGGCGTCATCAACCGGCTCACGCATTTCGAGTTCTTCCGGCTCAGGAGGGATCAGGAGGGCCTGGGGCGCAAGGGCGACCTGCTGGGCTTGGAGGTCAACATGCGCCCGTCGGGCGGCTTCACGCCGGACATGATCAACTACGCAGGCAGCGTGGACATCCACCGCCTGTGGGCGGATATGGTCTGCCGCGGCCGGGTCGAGCTGGACCCGCATCGCCGCACCTATTTCTGCGTTTTTGTCGGCCGGCAGGACGTGCACACCTACGCTCACCCCCACTTCGACCTGACGCGGGAATGGGGTCACCGCGTCGTCTTCCACGACCGGATGCCGGAGGCGCTTACCGGCGCCATGGGCAACCAGATCTATCTGGCGCAGTGCCTGAGCCGTGAGGAGGCGGACGCCTTCGTCGCCTACGCCTGCAGGAGGGAAGCCTGATGGCAGGCGACGCCTTCCGCTTCTACAGCCACGTCCTCGGCCGAGAGCTCGGGGTCTCGCGCTACGGCCATGGCGGCATGCCCTGCCTGGTCTTCCCCTCCCAGGATGGCCGGAGCGGGGATTTCGAGGGCTTCGGCATGGTGGACGCCGCCCGCCCCTGGCTGGAGGGCGGCCGCCTGAGGATGTACTGCGTGGACAGCGTGGACGGGCAGACCTGGTCCAATTACGCCGCCCACCCCCATGACCGGATGCGGGGGCACGAAGCCTGGTTCCGTCACCTGACGGAGGAGTTCGTCCCCTTCATGTACCGGGACACCGGCTGGCAAGGCCGGCTGATGACCCTGGGCTGCAGCCTGGGCGCCACGCATGCGGCCAACGCCCTGTTCCGCCGCCCCGACCTGTTTGGCGCCGTCATCGCGCTGTCCGGCGCCTATGACGCGCGCTGGCTGCTGGCCGGGTACTCGGACGAGCTGGTCTATCTGAACTCACCGCTGGACAGCATCCGGGGCATGCCGCCGGACCATCCCTACGTCGGCCTGCTCAACTCCTGCCGCATCATCCTCTGTTGCGGCCAGGGCGCCTGGGAGGAGGAGATGCTGCGCTCCGTCCGGCTGTTGGAGGATGCGATGCGGGAAAAGGGCATCGCGGCCTGGGTGGACGTCTGGGGGATGGACGTCAACCACGACTGGGACTGGTGGCGCCGCCAGCTGGCCTATTACCTGCCCAAGGTGCTGGACTGAGCCATTAGACCCGGTCCCGCGGGGGAAGGGAGGACTGCCGGAATGAAAGGCCTGGTCGGTTTTCTGATTATCCTGCTCTGCCTGCTGGCCGGCAATCTGGTGTCCGGCCTGCTGGCCTTGCCCATCCCGGGCTCCATTTTTGGCATGGTCTTCCTGCTGGCGCTGCTGATGACCAGGGCGGTGCGCCTGGAAACGGTCGAGCCGGCGGCGGGGCTTTTGGTGTCCCTGCTGATCCTGCTGCTGATTCCGGGTACGGTGGACATCATGGCCAACTTCCACAAGCTGGCGGGAGCGGTGCCGCAATTGGTCCTCATCGTCGTCGTTTCCACCGCGCTGGTCATCCTGGTCACCGGGCGGACGGCGCAGTCGCTCATCCGTTTGAAGGAGAAAAAGAACAAGGAGGCGGGCGATGGAGACGCTTAGGCAGCTGCTGGACGGCCCGCTGTTCGGCATCACGCTCACCATCCTTTCGATGGTTTTCATTCAGCTGCTTGGCCGAAAGGCGAAAACCTCCCTGCTCAACCCCCTTCTTTTCTCAACGGCGTCCATCATTGCCTTCCTGTACTTCACGGGCATCCCCCTGGAAAAATACCAGGCGGGCGGCCGGATGATGACGTTTTTCCTGGGCCCCGTCATCGTGTCGCTGGCCGTGCCGCTGTACAAGCAGCTGGACAAGCTGAAGGCGCATCTGGCGCCCGTCCTGCTGGGCGCGACCGCGGGGGTGCTGGTTTCCATCACAAGCGGCATCCTGCTGTCGCTGCTATTTGGCATCAGCCGCGAGCTGACCGTCTCCATGGCGCCCAAGGGAACCACCAGCGCGATTTCCATGGAGCTGGCCAAATCCCTGGGCGGGGACGGCTCCGTCGCCATCGCCTTCGTCATCTTCGCCGGTATTTTTGGCTATTCTGCCGGCGGCTGGCTGCTCAACCGCGCCGGCGTCACTCATCCGCTGGCCCGGGGGCTGAGCCTGGGCACCGCGTCCCACGCCTCCGGCACCCAGCGGGCCTTCGAGATGGGGGAGGAGGAAGGCGCGATGGCCTCCCTGGCCATCGGCCTGGTGGGCGTGCTGACGTCCGTCTTCCTGCCGCCGCTGCTGAGGCTGTTTGGGCTGTAGTTTCCGGCAAAAAACCGAAGAATGGACAGCAAACCCAGACGCTGTGCCCGGGTTTCAGGTTGTCAATACCTTACTACGGAGTAAGATGCGGGGGGGCTTCGGGGGGCGGCAGCCCCCGATGGAAATCGAGTCGTCCGGCAATGCCTGTCGCATGGGGCGTTTTCGAGAACAGCGAAAACGTTCCGCAGCTATCCTCCGAATCGAAAAAGGTCTGCAGACCTTTTTCGACAATCTGAAACCCGGGCGTGCTGCCCGGGTTTGCTGGTTTTTGATGGAATTATACGACCGTGCCTTCCGCTTCCTCAGGTTGGGCCGCTTCGCGTCTTTCGTGCGTCCGCACCTCGAACCCGCCGCCTTCCGCCGCGTCCACGATCAGGGTGTCGCCGTGGGACGCCTGCCCCTTGATGAGGGCGCGGGCGATGGCGGTCTCCACCTGGCTTTGGATGAGGCGCTTCATCGGCCGCGCCCCATACACGGGGTCGTAGCCCAGGTCCATCATCCGGTCCTCTGCCTGGGGTGTGATTTCCAGGCCCAGCTGCCGGTCCTTGAGCCGCTCGCGCAGGCGCGCCAGCTGCAGAGAGATAATCTGCCGCACCTGGTCCCTGCCAAGGGGGGTGAAGAACACGGTCTCGTCGATACGGTTTAAGAACTCCGGCCGGAAATGCGCGCGCAGCAGCGCGCTCACGCTGTCCCGGGCCTGCGCGGACAGCTCGCCGTCGTCGCTGATGCCGTCCAGGATCTGGGCGGAGCCCAGGTTGCTGGTCATGATGAGGATGGTGTTCTTGAAGTCCACCGTCCGCCCCTGGCTGTCGGTCACCCGGCCGTCGTCGAGGATTTGCAGCAGGACGTTGAACACGTCCGGGTGCGCCTTCTCCATCTCGTCAAACAGGATGACCGAGTAGGGCTTGCGGCGCACGGCCTCTGTCAGCTGCCCGCCCTCCTCGTAGCCCACGTATCCCGGGGGCGCCCCGATGAGGCGGGAGACGGAGAACTTCTCCATGTACTCGCTCATGTCGATGCGGATGAGCATCTTCTCGTCGTCGAACAGGTTCTCCGCCAGCGCCTTGGCCAGCTCCGTCTTGCCCACGCCGGTGGGGCCCAGGAAGAGGAAGGAGCCGATGGGCCGCGCCTCGTCGGAGATGCCCGCCCGGGAGCGCAGGATGGCGTCGGAGACCAGGGCGATGGCTTCGTCCTGGCCGACCACGCGCCGGTGCAGGGTTTCCGGCAGGCTCAGCAGCTTTTCCCGGTCGCTCTCCAGCAGCTTGGTCACCGGGATGCCGGTCCAGCGGGCGACGATGCGCGCGATTTCGTCCTCCGTCACCTTGTCCCGCAGATAAACCGTCTTTTCCTGCCCGCTTTCGCGCGCCTCCTGCTCCTTCAACTGCTGCTGCAGCCTGGGCAGGTCGCCGTACTTGAGCTGGGCGGCGGCGTTGAGGTCGTAGCTGCGCTCCGCCTTGGTGATTTCGGCGTTGACGCGCTCGATTTCCTCGCGCAGCTTCTGGATTTTGCCGATTTCGCTCTTTTCGTTCTCCCACTTGGCCGTCATCTGGGCGTAGTCGTCCCTCAGGCCGGCCAGCTCCTGCTGCAGGTCCTCCAGCCGCCCCTTGCTCAGGCGGTCGTTTTCCTTTTTCAGCGCCGCCTCTTCGATTTCCAGCTGCATCACCTTGCGGCGGACCTCGTCGAGCTCCTGCGGCATGGAGTCCATCTCGGTCCGGATCATCGCGCAGGCCTCGTCCACCAGGTCGATGGCCTTGTCCGGCAGGAAACGGTCGGAGATGTAGCGGTGGGACAGGGTGGCCGCCGCAATCAGCGCGCCGTCCTGGATTTTGACGCCGTGGAACAC
>JAAZAQ010000046.1 GCA_012514225.1 Clostridiales bacterium
ACCCCTGCACCCGGGACATCCTGGCCGGGCTCGGGGAGATGTACACGCAGGACGAGCGCTTCCGGCAGAGCCTGGACGCGTACGGGGAAGGCACCGCCGAGCTGATGCGGGACGCCATCCGCGCCTACTGCGCGGGCCCGGACAGCTGAACTGAGGCCCGGCCGGAGCCAACCGGGCCTTTTTCATTGATGACTCCGCCTGCGGCCTCTTTGGGTTTCAGCCGCAAATGGCGATACGGATGGAGCGGCAGCAAGCAAGGGGCTTTACAAAACAACAATCATATATAGCCCGCGGGTAGCGCCGCGTCCGGCCGCCGCTCCCGTATGTCTTTTGCTGCCGCGCTGCCCTTACGCCGCGATGGCGGGCTTGAGGATCAGCAGCAGCGCGTAAAGGAGGATGAACGCCAGGGTGTTGAGCGACAGGAAGACGGAGAGGAAGGCCTTTTCGCTTTCTTCCTTCGAGTAGACCGGCAGCACGAACGGCGCGGGCAGGGACAGCATCATCATCAGCGCCAGCAGCAGGTAGGGGTCGTAGGGGATGAACCGGAACAGCAGGAACGCCAGCCCGCCGCCGACGAGGAGTACCAGCAAAAGGCGCAGCAGCAGCGCCGTCGCCGCCCGCCGGAGCAGAAGCGCGGAGAAATCCAGCTCGTACCCGATGGCCAGCAGGATGAGCACGGCCGTGGGCGCGCTGACAAACTCACACACCGCGTCCAGCGTAGCCATCACGGCGCCGCCCTCCATCCGGGCCGCCAGGCCGCTCGCCCCCAGCAGCAGGCCCAGGAACACCGCCAGCAGCACGGGGTTGCCGGCCGTCTCCCGCAGCGAGGCGGAAAGGGACTGGCGCTCCCCGGTCTGCCGGCGCAGCAGGAAGAGGTACAGGGTGAACACGAACACCTCGTGCCCCAGATCGACGACGGCCGCCGAGGGCATGTGCTCCGCCCCCGCCAGCAGCAGGAACAGCGGGAAGCCCAGCATCCCCATCTCAAACCCCGTCAGGGTGAAGGGCAGCAGGGAACTGACACCGCCGAAGCGCCGGCGGAGCAGGTAGCCCGCGCCCAGCAAAACCAGGCAGATGAGCAGCACGAAACCGGCCACCACCAGGGTGCCCCCGCTGTATTCCGCCTTGTAGAACGCCCGCAGGATGACAAAAGGCAGGGTGATGCGCGCGACCACGGTCTTCAGGGCGGACACCGCCCGGCCGTCCAGCAGCGCCGTCCTGCGCGCCGCGACGCCCAGCCCCAGCGCGACCAGGACGGGCAGCAGCCGGGTAAGCAGGGTGGATACAATCATGGCGTTCACCTTCCCGCGTTTTTTTCATTTTAGCACACCAGCCGGCCGGCACGCGGCGGCCGGCGCCCGGAATTCTTGTCCCCTTCCCGGCGTTGGGATATACTGTGCGGGCGGGCGTCCGCCCGCGAAGGAGGCGCACATGCGCAAGACCAAGATCATCTGCACCCTGGGCCCGGCGTCGAACACCAAGGAAATCATCCAGCAGCTCATCAAGGAGGGGATGAACGTCGCGCGCTTCAACTTCTCCCACGGCAGCCATGAGACGCACCTGGCGCTGTTCCAGGAGCTCAACAAGGCCCGCAACGAGCTGGACGCCGCCATCGGCACGATCCTGGACACCAAGGGGCCGGAGGTCCGCATCGGCAACCTGAAAGGCGGCAAAGCCTTCCTGCAGGACGGCGCATCCTTCGACCTGGTGACGGAGCCCCTGGAGGGCGACGAAACCCAGGCGTCCATTTCCTACAAGGACCTTCCCCGCGACCTGGGCGACAAGCGGCGCATCCTGCTGGACGACGGGCTCATCGAGCTGGAAGTGCTGGAAGCGCGGGAGGACCGCATCCGCACCCGCGTGGTAGCCGGCGGGGAAATCACCAACCGCCGCGGCGTCAACATCCCCGGCACCCGGCTGTCCATGCCCTATCTGAGCCAGGCGGACAAGGACGACATCCTCTTCGGCATCCGCACCGGCTTTGACATCGTGGCCGCCTCCTTCGTCAGGAGCCGGGACGACGTGCAGCAGATGCGCGACTTCCTCGACGGGAACGGCGGCGGGCATATTCGCATCATGGCCAAGATCGAGAACGCCGAGGGCGTGGCAAACCTGGAGGAAATCATCCAGGTCTGCGACTCGGTGATGATCGCCCGGGGCGACATGGGCGTGGAAATCCCCTTCGAGGAAATCCCCATCATCCAGAAGCGCATCATCAAGGTGGCCTCCATGGCCGGCAAGCAGGTCATCACCGCCACCCAGATGCTCAACAGCATGATCGAGCACCCAAGGCCCACCCGCGCCGAAATCACCGACGTCGCCAACGCGATTTACGACGGCACCAGCGTCATCATGCTCTCCGGGGAAACCGCCAACGGCAAGTTCCCGGTGGAAGCCGTGCGCACGATGGCGCGCATCGCCCGCAGGACGGAGAAGGACATCAACTACAAGAAGCGCTTCTTCGTGGACAACATGTACCAGGACGCCCACAACATCACCGACGCGATTTCCCACGCGACCTGCCTGATTGCCTACAACCTGGACGCCAACGCCATCATCACCGTGACCAAGTCGGGCACCACCGCCTACATGATCAGCCGCTTCCGCTCCGATATCCCCATCATCGCCTGCACGCCCGACGCCACGGTCTGGCGGCAGATGAGCCTGTCCTGGGGCGTAACGGGCCTGATGGTGGGCGAGGAGCGGGTGATGGAGGTGCTGTTCGACCACGCCATCAACTCCGCCAAGCTGGAAGGCCTGGTCAAGGCCGGCGACCTGGTCGTGCTGACCACGGGCATCCCCCTGTCCCAGTCCGGCAGCACCAACCTCATCAAGGTCGCCACCGTGCCGGAATGAGGCGCGCGAAGGCGCAGGGGTCGCCGCGCCCCAACCCCCCGGCGGACATCCGGCCGATGGGCCCGGACGACTACGACGGAAAGGCTTGGGTGCATTACCTGTCCTGGCAGGAGACCTACCAAGGGATGCTGGACGCGGCCTACCTGGAGGGCAGGTCGCTGGAACGCTGCCAGGAGATGGCCCGGCGCTGGCCGGAGCGCTGCCTGGTCGCCGAAACGGAGGGGCAGATTGTGGGTTTCGCCGCCTACGGCCCCTGCGGGGACGAAGACCTTCCCGGATGCGGGGAGGTCTTCGCGCTGTATGTGCTGCGCGCGTACCAGGGTCGGGGCATCGGGCGTGCGCTGATGGACGCCTGCATGAAGGAGCTGGGCGGCGTGCGGGCGGTCGCCCTGTGGGTGCTCTCGGACAACGAGCGCGCCATCCGGTTTTACGAGCGCTGCGGTTTTTTTGCGGACGGCGCGCGGAAAACCGTCCGGCTGGGCACGGAAAAAGAGGAATCGCGCATGCGGTTTGATTGCATGGCTGACAGGTAATGCAAGCCGATTGATAAGATAACCAATCAGCAAAGCCCCGGAAAAGCGCCGGGGCTGCGATTCGCATGCCACAGAAGCGCCCGCGGCCGATTCCGGGGTTTCGGAGGAATGGGACGTTTCGTTTGTTTACAAGCGTTCATATTGGCGGAAATCCGCGATGCGGCGAGGGGACGCCGCAAGTGCGTCCCTCCTTCCCGGGATGAAACCATTCCGGCGTTTCATGCCGGACCCATCTGTGGGGATTGAGCCGAACGTCCGGCCCGCGGTTGGCGCAAGGGGTGCCGCCGGGAACCCGGGGTGGGGCCTTGATTTGTTTCGTAATTCTTACGAAAAGATTGCAAACCCGCGCCGCCCTCCCTATAATAAAAAAGCCGCGCGCTCCAGCGCGGCGCGAAAGGACAGCATCCATGACGTTTGAACCCCGCAGCCTGGTCTACGCGCTGAAGGAAAACGTGCGCCGCGTCATCGTGGGCAAGGACGAGGCGATCGAGCTGGCGCTCATCGCGCTGTTGTGCCGCGGCCATGTGCTCATCGAGGACGTGCCCGGGGTCGGCAAGACCACGCTGGCCGCCGCGCTGAGCCGGTCGCTGGACTGCTCCTTCCGGCGCATCCAGTTCACCCCGGACGTCACGCCCTCGGACGTGACGGGCTTCACGATGTACAACGCCCAGAACGGGGAAATGGAATACCGCCCGGGCGCGGCGATGACACAGGTGCTGCTGGCCGACGAGATCAACCGCACCTCGCCCAAGACCCAGTCCAGCCTGCTGGAGGTGATGGAGGAGGGTCAGGTGACCGTCGACGGCGTGACGCGGCGGCTGCCCCAGCCCTTCCTGGTGCTGGCGACCCAGAACCCGATTGATTTCGTGGGCACCTACCCCTTGCCGGAGGCGCAGATGGACCGTTTTTTCCTGCGCATCATGATCGGCTATCCCTCCATCGAGGAGGAGATGGACGTGCTGGACCGCTATTCCCAGGCGGAGTCGCCGATGAAGGCCTTGCAGCCGGTCTGCGGGACGCGGGAAATCCTCGAACTGCAGGAGTTGGTGGGCACGGTGTACTGTAGCCGGGAGGTGCGCAGCTACGTAGCCACCATCGCGGCCGCCACCCGCAACCACCCCAGCCTGCAGCTGGGCGTCTCCCCCCGGGGCGCGATCGCGCTGGTGCGCGCGGCGCAGGCCTGCGCGGTGCTGGCCGGGCGCGCCTACATCCTGCCCGACGACGTGCGTCGCATGGCGCTGCACGTGCTGTCCCACCGCCTCATCCTGACCCCCGAGGCGCGGATGAAGGGCATCTCGGCGGAGGCCGTCCTGTCCCGGCTGATTGAAACCCTGCCCGTGCCCGGCGCAAAGGGATGACGGGGCGCCTGTACGCGGCGCTGAGCGTGCTCGCGGTGGCCGGGCTGTCCGCCCTGTCGCTGGGCGGGCCGATTTTTTATTTTATCTCGCTGACCCTCCTTTTGATGGTGCTCTATGGCTTTCTGAGCGCCTTCCTGCAAAGCCGGCTGACCCGGCTGGACCAGCGGCTGGACGCCCGGCAGGCGGAGCGCGGGGACAGCGCGGTGATGACCCTGTCGCTGTCGGGAAGAAACCCGCTGCCCGCCGGGCCTGTGCTGCTGCAGCTGACGCTGCCGGACGGCGGCGGCGCCGTTTCCCTGCGGCCGGGCTTCCTGCGTGCCCGGGAAACGCGCCTCGACCTGCAGTTCCCCCACGTGGGGGTGTGGAGGTGCGGCGCGGAGCGGCTGGTGTTCACCGACCTGTTCGGCCTGTTCCGCCTGCCCCGCAAACCCCAGGGGGAACTGCCGGAGCTGGCCGTGCTGCCGCGCAGTTTCGAGGTGCAGCCGCTGGTCTTTTCCCGCATGGACGACGGGCGCGCCTTGCCCAACCGGGCCGGGGAGGACGTCACCTCGCCGGAGGACACGCGCGCCTACCGCCAGGGCGACCCTTTCAAGCGCATCCACTGGAAGCTGTCCATCCGCAGCCGCGAGCTGGTGGTAAGGCGGTTCGAAGTGCCCGCGCCGCCGGACACGCTGGTTTTGATGGACTGCACGGACCCGGTGGGCGGGGAGGCGGCGCCGGACGGCAGGCTCCGGCTGCGGGACACCCTGTGCGAGACCGCGCTGGCGGTGGCGCAGATGCAAATGTCAGGCGGCCATCCCGTGCGGGTGCCGCTGTACGGCGCCCGGCAAAGCGAGTTCCACGCCGACCGCGTCGGCTCCCTGCCGCTTTTGAAGGAAGAGCTGGCCTACCAGCTGTTCCGGGGCGGGGAGCCGTTTGAGCAGGTGCTCAACCTGGAATTGCGCCGCATGCGCCGGACCGGCGCAACGGTCGTGGTCACCACCCGGCTGGACGCGGTTATCGTGGAGGGCGTGAGCAACATCCGCGCGTCCGGACCCAGCGTGCGGTTCTACCTGATTACCTTTTCCGCCGGGGACGGGCGGTACGCGCCCTTCATCGCCCGGCTGCAGCAGAAGATGGTCGAGGTGTGCTATGTCACGCCTGCCTGAGAACACCCCGCGCCGCCTGGCCGGCTTCCTGCTCACGGCGCTGATTGCCTGGGCAATGGCGCGGCCGCTGCTGCACGCGCTGTCCCTGGGGCAGGAAGAGCCGCTCGCCGTCCTCTACGCGCTGACCGCCTCCCTCCTCATCAGCCTGCTGTCGCTGCCCCGGCGCGGGCTGGCCGTGGCGGCGCCGCTCGTCCTGGCCGGCCTGCTGATTCTGTCCGCCGCGCTGTGGAAGGAGTCGCTGCCCGCCCGGGCCTTCGCCTTCCTGACGTCCCTGTCCATGGGCACGCCGGCGGCGGACGCGGCGCGGCTGTACATGGACGCGCTGCTGCCCTTCCTGCTCATAGCGCTGGCCCTGTACGCGCGGCTGCTGATGGAGGGCGACCCCGCCTTTTCCCTGCCGCTGCTGACGGCGCCCCTGATGCTGGTATGGTACCTGCACCGCGGGGAAAGCGTATGGCCCTACGCGCCCGCCATGCTGTGCCTGCCGCTGCTGTACGCCTACACCGCGGCCGCCCCGGAAATGCCAAGGCAGGCTCCGGTCGGCAGGGCGCGCGGATTGCAAGCCGTCGCGGTGGCGCTGGCGCTGACGCTCCTGGCCTTCCTCCTGACCCCGGCCTTCCGGCAGACCTATCCCCCCGCGGAACGCATGGCCGACAACATCCGCCGCACGGTGGAGGACTATTTTTTCTTCACCGACACCCGCAACATGTTCACCCTTTCCTCCCAGGGCTACCAGCCCATGGGGGAGCGCGGGCTGGGCGGGCGGCCGCGCATATCCCTCAACCCCGTCCTGCGGGTCGAGGCGGAGGGCCGGCTGTACCTGCGCGGCACGGCGCTGGACCTGTACAACGGGCGCGCCTGGTTCGACTCCCTGTCCAGCGAGCGCTACGGCTGGCTGTCCGGGCGCTTTGCCGCCCTGCGCGCCGGCCTGTTCGACGAGGGCTTGCCCCGGGACGACCGCATCCCGGTGAAACAGGCAGCCGTCACGATGCTGGACACCATGCCCTCCACCCTCTTCATCGCCCAGCGCCCGCGGGCGCTGGAGCCGGGGGACGGGATGGTGCCCTATTTCAACGCCTCCTCCGAGCTGTTCATCACCCGCGATTTACGGGAGGGGGACGCCTACGCCTTCCGCTACGAGCCCTACGTCGCGGGGGAGCCGATGACCGACGCGCTGGCCGGACGCCTGCAGGGCGCCGCGCAGCCGGCGAACCTGCCGGAAGCGTATTTCCGCCTGCCGCAGCACCTCTTGCCCGACGGGCAGGTGGCGACCCTGGCGCGGGACATTGCGGGCGGGGAAACCGACCCCTACCGCCAGGCGCTCCGGCTGATGAATTACCTCAAGACAAACTACGCCTATTCCCTCGACGTGCCCGACGCGCCGGACGACATGGATTTTGCCGCCCACTTCCTGTTTGAGACGAAAGCGGGCTACTGTACCTATTTCGCGACGGCCATGACGGTGATGGCGCGCTCCCTGGGCCTGCCCGCCCGCTATGTGGAGGGCTTCCTGGCCCGGCCGGACGGCGCGGGCAGCGTGACCCTGTCCGGCCGGGAGGCGCATGCCTGGACGGAAATCCATATCGCCGGCCTGGGCTGGGTGACCTTCGACGCCACCGCCGGGGCGGG
>JAAZAQ010000371.1 GCA_012514225.1 Clostridiales bacterium
GCCCGCGCGGCCAGGGACTTGGGATGCGATTTGTTCACCACCACCCTTACCATCAGTCCCCGGAAGGACGCCGCCCTATTGAACCGTCTGGGCGGGGAGGCCGGGCGGAAGGCAGGGGTCCCCTTTTTGCCCAGCGACTTTAAAAAACGGGGCGGTTACCAGCGTTCCCTGGAAATCAGCCGGACGCACAGCCTGTACCGCCAGGATTACTGCGGATGCGCCTTTTCCCGCCGTGCGCGGCGTTCCGGGGCCCAATAGCCTGGTTCCGGCGCCATCCTACAGATAAAACGAAGCGCGGGGCGCCTTTCATGCAGGCCCCCTGCGCTTTTACTGGACCTCAAGGCAGCCCGCAGGCAGGGTGACGGTTCGGGATTCTCCGCTTTCTAAAACGATCGTTCCTGACACGGCGCCAAACAGCAGCCAGAACGGCGGTAGCGGGCTGAACAGCTTCGCCTTTGCTCGGGTTTCCAGGGCTGGCTTGAACGCCAGGCTGAGCCGCCCTGCTCCGTCCCTGATTTGCCAGGGGGTCAGCCCTTCCGCTCCGCCTTGCCGCTCCTGCCGGAAGGTAACCGCCCCGATTGCCAATGGTTTTCCCGCCAGGAACAGGGCGCTGCCCGGGTTTTCAGCCCCTGCCCGAATACTCAGCCAGACGGCTTCCCCATGCGCCCAGCCGGCTGCGTCGAGCCGTGTCATGCGCTTTCCCTTGAGCTGTGGGTTCCCGAGATACTCCATCGCGCCAAGGGAGACGGCGGGGGAAAAGAGGTATTCGCGCCTTCCAGTCAACGCCCTGCCCTCCGCGCTCAAGCCGGCCATCAAATCCCCGTCCTGGGGGAAGCCGGTGCCCGGCGCGGGGAATCCTTCCGCAGACCAGGCGCCCCTCTGTGCCCGCTCCATGACGATGTCAAACAGCAGCGGGCCGTCCGCGCTTCCAAACCCATAGACGTGCCCGTACGCTTCCAGGCGGCCCTGACTGGCTTTGAGCGTGAGACCGAGGTCCTGGATGGAAACGCTGACCTCATGGGCTTGATTGGGAGCAAGGCGGGGCGCTTCGTTTACGCGCCGGTGCCGGAACGCCGTGTGGACGCGGCCCGACGCCAGGTCGGCGAGAACGACCCGCGCCGTTTCCGATGAACCGGCGCGTTCAGCGCTTACGTACAGCGCGTGCCGGTCCGACAGCGCCAGGCAGCGCGCACGGCTCTGCAACTGCCGACCCGCCGAGGGATACCGGACTTGCCTCCCCTTATATTCCATTCCGACCTCCGAGAAGGAGTATACTTGAGGGACCGGGCGGGGTCAACGGAACCCGGCCCATGGTATAATCGGGAAAAGTGAGGTGAAGGAGATGCCCGTCGTCGGCGCTGTCATGGTGCCGCATCCGCCGCTGATTTTGCCCGAGGTCGGCCGGGGCGGCGAGCGAGAAATTGAACAGACCACGGCTGCGTACCGAAAGGCGGCCGCCTGGCTTTCCGGGCTCCGCCCGGACACGCTGGTCGTTGTCACCCCGCACAGCGTGATGTACGCGGATTACCTGCACCTTTCGCCCGGGGATGGCGC
>JAAZAQ010000372.1 GCA_012514225.1 Clostridiales bacterium
ACGTCCTTGTCCGGGGACAGGTCCAGCTGCCGCTGGTCGTAGTAGCCCACGTCGGCCTTGGGACTGTATGCGACCGTCCCCGCGTCCGGTGTTTCCCGGCCCGTCAGGCAGCGGACAAGGGTCGTCTTGCCGATGCCGTTGGGCCCGATGAGGGCAGCGCGGTCGTCCCCGCGCAGGATGATATCCACGTCCTGAAACAGGACGCGGTCCCCGAATGCCTTGGAAATCCCTACTGCTTCCAGCGCAATCCCGTGGATGGAACGGGCGGCGCGGAAGCGGAACGCCGTTTGCTTTTCTTCCTGGGGCCTGTCCACCAATTCCATGCGGGCCAGGGCTTTTTCACGGCTCTCGGCCGCCCGGATTGATTTTTCACGGTTGAAGCTGCGGAACCGCGCGATAATCGCCCGCTGGCGCTGGATTTCCTTTTGCTGCAAGGCATAGGCCTTGTTTCTCGCCGCGTGCCGCTGCGCGCGGAGACCTGCGTAGGCGGTGTAGTTGCCGGGATAGGTTTCCAGGGCGCCAAACAGTATTTCGGCGACCCCGGTGCACACCGCGTCTAGAAAATACCGGTCGTGCGATACGGTGATGATTGAACCCGGATAGGAAAGCAAAAAGCCTTCCAGCCAGCCGAGCATCCCCATGTCCAGATGGTTGGTCGGCTCGTCCAGCAGAAGCAAATCCGGCTTTTGCAATAGCAGTTTCGCAAGCCCCAGGCGCGTGAGCTCACCGCCGCTCAAGGTGTGCGCTGGCTGGGCGAACTGTGTCTCGCTGAACCCAAGGCCGGCGAGCACGCCGATGACCTGCGACTCCGCCCCATAGCCCCCGGCCCGCTCGAAACGCTCTGTCACCCGCGCGTATTCTTCCAGCAGCCTGCCCTGCACCTCTTCGTCTGCCGGGTCGCCCATGCGGCGCTCCAGTTCCCTCAGCCGCGCTTCCATCCGGTGAATCTCGTCCAGCGCGCGGCGCGCCTCGTCCATTACCGTGCTGCCCCCGGCAGGATGGAACACCTGGCTGAGCATCGCCACCCGCGTCCCGCGGGCGACGCTCATCTGGCCGCCGTCCGGGGCCAGTTCGCCCGATATGACGCGCAGCAGGGTGGTCTTCCCGCTCCCGTTGACGCCGACGAGGCCCAGCCGCTCACCCTGGTTGAGCGACAGGCTCACGTCCCGCAGCACTTCGTCGGTGCCGAAGGATTTCGCGATATGCTGCAAGGTCAGGATGGTCACGGATCAACCTGTACTTTCAAAAAGAAAAGCCGGCGCAGCGCGTCAGCCTTTGAAGGAACCCGCGTTCTCAGACGAATATCAAAACCAGGGCGAGAACGACGAAAGCAATGGCGGAAGCCTTGGTCGCCAGGGCAAGCCTGCCCTCCTTGGTCTTGTTCTTGTTTTTGCCCAGGAAATTGCCCGAGCCGCCGCCCGTCAGCGCGCTGATGCCTTCCGCGTCGCCCTTTTGCAGCAGGACGGAGACGATCAGCACCAGGGAAACAGCCAGCAGCAGGATGGAAAACACCGTTTGTACCGCGGTCATAGGTAACCCCCTCCAGTCGTTTCGACGCGGGATATCATACCACAGCAAGGGTGGAACATCAAGCAGGAGTTCGCCTGCCGGTTAAACCCCCCGGCTGCCCCGCCAGGTCAGTTTTTCGGCGGCTGCGGCTTGTACGTATAGCGGGCGATGAGCCGGGGGATATTGCCGTACATGCCGTAGGCGTCCGCGTAAATACGGTACCGCTCCCCCAGCGTCCACTGGGTCTTGGTTTGGTTCTCCACCATCACCAGCCGCTCGCTGCCGCCGCCGTCCCCCGCGTCCATGATGACCAGCTGCGGCTTTCCGCTTACAATTTCCCTGACCGGCCCGGTGAAGACGTAAATCTGGGTGTTGGCGATGCGCGTGCTCATGTTGGCCAGCAGGTCCGGGTAGCCCCAGGAGTCCAGCGCCCAGGCCTTCTTGGTGTAGATATCCGGGTTGGGCAGATAGTACACCTCGTACTGGACGGTGGTCGGGTTCCTGCCCGGGAAGTCCGCCCGGATTTCCACAGTGTTCATGCCGATTTTGGAGAAGACCGCCTCAAAGCTGAACACGCCGGTACTGGCCAGCTGGGAGGAGTCCAGGTTTTTGTGCGGGCTGAGCACCGTGATGGCGGCGCCCGCCCGCGTCGTCGCCCGGATGACCATGGACGGCTGGGAACTCTCGTCGTCCAGCGTGCTGGCGAGGTCCAGGGGGATGTCCTGCACCGCGCGGTGGATGACCAGCGTCACGGCGTTTTCCCGGTAAAACTGGCTGCGCACCACGATGTTGATGAGGTTGTCGCCTACGGGCTGGATGGGGGCGTTGTAGCTGATGTACCCGTTCTGGGTGTTCACGAAGGAGGAATAGTCCTCCCCGTTGATAAAGACCTTGCTGTTTTGCATGACATGGAACCGGATGTTGTAAATCGGCGTGCTGACGGTCAGGAAAGTGACGTCAGGATTGATGAGGGTGATGGGCGACTGCGGGATTTCAATGGTGTAGCGCACCGGCTCCATCTGCTTTTGTTCCCCGGTCCCGGTTCGGATATAGGGCGTCAGCGCCACGTCCATGGTCGGCTGGGTGAGGTTTTCCATCTCCTCATACCAGACGTAGTCCGCAACCTGGAAGGTCGCGAAGCCGCCGGCGACGATGTAGGACTTTCGGAGTTCCTTGATGTAAATCTGCGCGCCTTCCGGGGCGGGGATGGACACCGTGTGCGCGGCCATGTCGTCCAGGATGGAAGCGGAAATCAGCGGCTGCGGCACCTGCTCGGATTGCCCGCGCGCGGCCAGCCAGGGGCTGACGACAAACTGGAACAGCGCGATGCCGCCCGCCGCCACAATCAGCGCGAGCGCCAGGAAGGGCAGGAACCGCCGTCGCCCGATGGAGCGCTTGCGCTTGGGTCGGGGCAGCGGCACGGAGGCGCCGCGGTAGCCCTGGGTGCTGGCGGGCGCGAAGCCGGCGTTCTCGCCGGTCATGGACTGGTAGGTGGGAAACTCGGTAAACCCGTCGTAATCCACGACCTCTTCTTCCGCCGAGGCTTCCGCCGCGCGGCGGCGGGCCAGCTGCGGGTCCACGAAAAGCCGGCTACGCCGGGAAGAGCCGGACACGCGCGTGCCGGAAGGGGCGAAGCCCCGCTGCGCCCCCCTGGCCCTGAGCTGTTTCTGCTTGATTTCCCCCCTGCGCTTGCGCTCGTGCAGGCTGAGCATCTCCAGCGCCAAGCGGTCATGGGCGTCGGCTGCGACGGACGGGTTGCCGAATTCGTCAAACCGGATGACCGTCGGCTTCGCGGCCTCCGTCGGCGCGGTTTTTTCAAACTCCGCGGCGGGAAGCGGCGCCTCCTTGTGCGGAGCCTGCGAAAGAGGCTCCCCGCAGCGGAAACACCGCGGGAAGGAAGCCCGGTTCCAGTGGCCGCAGGCGGGGCATTTCATGCGACCGTCCCCTTATTCACCGAAACCACCATGACGAAGGCCTGGCATTCACTCGTCTCCCATTTTCAGTACGGCGATGAAGGCCTCGCCGGGCAGCTCGACGCTGCCGAACTTGCGCATGCGCTTCTTGCCTTCCTTCTGCTTTTCGAGCAGCTTTTTCTTCCGGGAGATATCGCCGCCGTAGCACTTGGCCAGAACGTCCTTGCGGACCGCCTTGACGGTCTCCCGCGCGATGACCTTCCCGCCGATGGCCCCCTGGATGGGGATTTCAAACTGCTGGCGCGGGATGACGTCCTTGAGCTTCTCCGCGATGCCCCGCGCCCGCCCGTAGGCTTTCTCCCTGTGGACGATCATGGTGAAGGCGTCGCAGATTTCCCCGTTGAGCAGGAAATCCAGCTTGACCAGGTCGCTGTCCTGGTACCCCTTCAGCTCATAGTCCAGGGAGGCGTAGCCGCGGCTGCGGCTCTTGAGCTGGTCGAAAAAGTCGTAAATGACCTCGTTGAGCGGCATGTCGTAGGTCAGTCGGACGCGGCCGGCCTCGTACTGCATGTCCTTGAACAGCCCGCGCTTGTCACGGCACAGCTCCATCAGCGTCCCGACGAACTCCTGCGGGGTGTAAATGGTTGCCAGCACGAAAGGCTCGCGCATGGTTTCGATTTCCCCCTGCGGGGGCAGGTTGGACGGGTTGTCGATGTCGACGACCTCGCCGTTGGTTTTAACGACTTCATAGACGACGTTGGGCACGGTGGTGATCAGGCCCAGGTCAAACTCGCGCTCGAGGCGCTCCTGGATGATTTCCATGTGCAGAAGGCCCAGGAAGCCGCAGCGGAAGCCGAATCCGAGGGCGGAGCTTGTTTCCGGCTCAAAGGTTAGGGAGGCGTCGTTCATGCGCAGCCTGTCCAGGGCGTCGCGCAATTCCGGATAGTCGGCGCCGTCCGCGGGGTAGATGCCGCAGAAGACCATGGGAATCGCCTGCTTGTAGCCCGGAAGGGGGCTGGAAGCGGGGTTGAGCGCGTCGGTGATGGTGTCGCCGACGCGGGTGTCGCGCACCTCCTTGATGGAGGCGCTGACATAGCCCACCTCGCCCGCGCGCAGGGCTTCCCCAGGCTGGAAACGGGGCGTGAGCATGCCCACCTCGACGACGTCGAACTCGGCGCCGGTCTGCATCATGCGCATGCGCATGCCGGGCTTGAGCACGCCGTTGAACACCCGTACATAGCAGATGGCGCCTTTGTAATTGTCGTACATCGCGTCGAAGACCAAGGCCTGCAGGGGCGCGTCCTCGTCCCCGGCTGGCGGCGGGATGCGGTTGACGATGGCCTCGAGCACCTCCTCGATGCCCTGGCCCAGCTTGGCCGACACCAGCGGCGCGTCCTCGGCGGAAAGGCCGATGAGCTCCTCGATTTCCTTCTTGGCCTCCTCCGGCTGCGCGCTGGGCAAATCGATTTTATTGATGACGGGGATGGTTTCCAGGTCGTGCTCCAGCGCCAGATAGACGTTGGCCAGCGTCTGTGCCTCCACCCCCTGGCTGGCATCCACGACCAGCAGCGCCCCTTCGCAGGCGGCCAGCGCGCGGCTGACCTCGTAGGTGAAGTCGACGTGACCGGGGGTGTCGATGAGGTTTAAGGTATATTCCTCCCCGTCTCTTGCCCGGTAACGCATATTGACGGCCTTGGACTTGATGGTGATGCCGCGCTCACGCTCCAGTTCCATGGAGTCGAGCATCTGGTCGACCATCTGTCGCTGGTCGAAGACCCCGGTTTTCTCCAGGATGCGGTCGGCCAGCGTGCTCTTCCCGTGGTCGATGTGCGCGATGATGCAAAAATTCCGGATGGCGTTCAAACGCTCTTGCGACATGACAGCTCCTCAGCCTTTTCCTTGCATTGTTCATAATTGCGCTGGATCTGGTCGTTGAGCAGGTTGACGTTCCCGCAGCCCATGGTGAGCACCAGGTCGCCTTCCCGCCCGTTTTCCCTCAGCCAGCGCTCTGCGTCGTCGAACCCCGGCGTCAGCACGGCGTCGATGCCTTTATTGCGCATACCGTCCACCAGCATGCCGCTGTGAATGTCCCCCGGGTCCTTTTCCCGCGCGGCATAGATGTCCGTCACCAGGGTGACGTCCGCGCGCGCCGTGCAGGACAGGTATTCCTGAAAGAGGGTTTTCACGCGGCTGAAGGTATGCGGCTGCATGACGGCGACGACGCGGCGGTTCTGCAGCCTGGCCATTTCCACCGCAACGCGCATTTCCGCGGGGTTGTGCCCGTAGTCATGGTACAACTCCATCCCCCACACGCTGCCGGTATGCTCGAAGCGCCGGTGCGCGTTGGTGAAGCGGTTCAGCGCGCTCGTGGACAGGTTCAGGTCGGCGCCCGCCAGGTCGGCGGCGGCCAGCGCCGCCAGGGCGTGCAGGGCGTTGTGGACGCCCGGCACCTTCAATGCAACGCGGCAAAGCGGCGTTCCCGATTTGAGGACCGTGAAGGAAGCGCAGCCCTTCCCATCGTAAGCAATCCCGCCCGGATAATAGTCGTTTTCCGCCTGGAGGCCGAAAGTACGAAAGACGCGGTTTCCCCGCTCCAGCTTGCCCAGGACGCGGGCGACCCGCTCGTCCTCCCCGTTGGCGACGACGATTCCGTCCCGGGGAAGCCGCGAAAGGAATTCCAGGTACGCCTCCTCCACATGCTCCATGTCCCCGTAGCAGTCCAGATGGTCCTCCTCGATGTTGAGGACGACCGCCAGGCCCACGGGCATGTGCAGGAAACTGCGGTTGAACTCGCAGGCCTCGGCGACGAACACGCGGCTGTCCCCTGCCCGCACGCTGCCGCCGATGGCGTCCAGGCTGCCGCCCAGGTGCACGGAAGGGTCGAGGCCGGCCTCGGTCAGCGCCTGCGCCAGCATGGCGGTGGTCGTCGTCTTCCCGTGCGTGCCGCACACGCAGACCGGCAGCCGATAGCCCTGCATCAGCGCGCCCAGCAGCACGGCGCGCTCCATCTGGGGCACGTGAAGCTGTGCCGCCCGCGCGCGCTCCGGGTCCTCCGAAGAGACGGCGGCGGAATAAACCAGCAGCCCCGCGCCGTCGACCATCCCCGGATGGTGCCCGGCGCGGACGTCCATCCCCCGCTTTCTCAGCTGCAGGAGGGTATACCCCTCGTCCCGATCGGTGCCGGACACCTCAAAGCCGTCCCCGGCCAGCATCAGGGCCAGGCCGGACATGCTGGAACCGCCAATGCCGACCATATGAATGCGTTTGCCGGCAAAATCACGCAGCGCCGAACCCACCATGCCCCTCCTTCCCAAATACGAATTCATTTTATTATACAAGCGCCTTCCAACCTTGACAAGTTAAGGGGACGCCGGGCGCTTCCCGGCAAGGTGCCGTGCATAGCAAAACAGGCACTGCTGCAGGACGCCTGCCCAACCGGGGTACAGGTGGGCGGGAAAGCCCCCCGGATATTCGCTGGAAAGCACCCGGTCAATCCATACGTCCACCGGAAAGGCGTCCAGGCGGTGGAAGCCGAACAGCATCACGCAGGCCGCCACCTTTTCCCCCACGCCCGGCAGCTTCTGCAGCTCCGCCATCAGCGCCCCGTCCGACAAGCCCGCCATCGCGCGCAGGTCCGCAGCGCCGGACGCGACAAGCCGCGCGGTTTCGCCGACATACTTCACCCGGTATCCCAGCCCGCAGGCCGCCAGCTCGCCCGCACCGGCGGCGGCCAGGGCTCCGGGCGACGGGAACGCATAGGCATCGCCGTCAATCTGCCTGCCAAACCTCCGGCTAAGCCTGGAAACGCAATCCCGGATGGCGGGGATGCTTTTTCGCTGGGAGATGATGAAGGAAATCAGGGTTTCGAACGCATCCTGCCTCAGGATGCGCAAGCCGCCCGCGTGCGTAACGGCCCGGTGAAGATAGGAGCCGTCCGCCGGGAGCGCGGAAAAGTTCCGGCCGTAATCCGTATCCAGGTCAAAATAACAGCGCCACAGGGCGTCATACTCCTCCTGTCCGCATGAAAAGGAAAAGACGTCCCCGCCTTCGCCGCGCACGTCCAACACCTTGCCAAACGCAATCAGCCTGTAATTGCCCTGGCCTTTCAAAGCAAAGCGGAAGCATTGGCCGCTGGCGGCGGTCAGCGCAAGGTCGAACCCCTGGATGACGGTCTTTGTCTGCTGCGCCATTTCCCCTCCCCGCAGGGATTGTAGCACGCCGGTCAAAGCAGCCGGGTCATTATGCTATACTGGGCCGGGAGGCGTCTTTGATGCGAACGGAACCAGCCATCGGTTTTTTTGACAGCGGCCTGGGCGGCATCAGCGTTCTGGCCGCCGCGATGAAAGCGCTGCCGCAAGAGCGCTTCCTGTATTACGGCGACAGCGCCAACGCGCCCTACGGCACGAAAACCGCGGAAGAAGTGTGCCGGCTGACGGGCGCGGCGGTTCAGGAAATGGTCAAGGACGGCGTCAAGGCGCTGGTCATCGCCTGCAACACGGCTTCCGGCGCCGCCGCCAAAGGACTGCGGGAGCGGTACGCGATGCCCATCATCGCGCTGGAGCCGGCGCTCAAGCTCGCCCACGAAACGCACGGCCAGGGAACCATTCTGGTGATGGCGACGCCGCTGACCTTTGAGAACGAAAACTATAAGCGCCTCTTTTCCAGTTACGGCGAGCATGCCGTTTCCCTGCCCTGCCCGGGGCTGATGGATTTCGTGGAGCGGGAGGAACTGGAAAGCCCGGCGCTTGACCGCTATCTCGAAGCGTTGTTTGAGCCCTTCCTCGCCCGGGACACCGACGCGGTCGTCCTGGGCTGCACCCATTACCTGTTTTTGCGGGACGCGATTGCGCGCCACCTCCCGGAAGGCGTCCGCATCGTGGACGGAAACGGCGGGGTCGTCCGGCAGCTGCAAAAAAAATTGGCCGAAAACGGCCTGCTGGCGCCAAGCGGCGCGAAGGGTGACATAAGGCTGAAGAGTTCGGGAGGCCGGGAAAAGGCGGAGCAAATGGAGCGCATGCTGGCACGCGCGCTACGGCTGTAACTCCCCCCGGTCCAGGAACCAGCGCCGGGCGCGCGCGATATCGTCCAGCATGACCAGCCGCATGGCCTCCTTGCTGTCAAACACCAATTCCGGCCGCAGGTACTCCAGGAAACGGACGAGGACGCGCCGGCCGTACAAGTCCTCGTCAAAGTCGAACAGGTGCATCTCCACCGCCGGGTCGCCGTCCGGCACGGTCGGGTGGTATCCCTGGTTCAGGACGCCCGGAACCGTCCGGTCACCGTCCTCCAGCAGCACCGCCTCGGCGACGTAAACGCCGTCCTGCACCTGGGTCGCGCCCAAGGGGTAGGGAATGTTGATGGTGGGGATTCCCAGCTTGCTCCCCAGCTTTTTCCCGCGCACCACCGTACCTTCGAGGACGGCCAGCGGATTCCTCCCGTTCATTCACGCGCATCCTTTGCTTTCATGGCATCATGTATAATCTCGGGAGCGCCGGCTTGTCAAGGGCGCAACGGTCGTTGACAAGCGCCGCATCGGGTGGTAGTGTCCGGAAAAAGCAAGCGGAGGCCGGTATGACCAGAGACGAAGCGATTGCCCTGTTCAAGGCACATAACCGGGAGCCTTTCCATCTGCAGCACGCGCTGACGGTGGAAGCAGTCATGCGCTGGTTCGCGGCAGACCAGGGGTTTGCCGGGGACGCAGAGCGCTGGAGCCTGATCGGGCTGCTGCACGACATCGACTTTGGCGAATCCCCGGACCGCCATTGCGAGGTCGCGCCCGGCATCCTCCGGGCAGCCGGGCTGGACGAAGCGTTCATCCGCTCCGTCGTTTCGCACGGGTACGGGCTCTGCAAGGGAAGCCCGAAGCCGGAGCACCAGATGGAGAAAATCCTGTTCGCCGCGGACGAGCTGACCGGCCTCATCGGCGCCGCAGCCCTGATGCGGCCCTCAAAATCTGTCCAGGATATGGAGCTGAAATCTCTGAAGAAGAAATTCAAGGACAAGTCCTTTGCCGCCGGCTGTTCCCGGGAGGTCATCGCCCAGGGCGCCGCGGAACTGGGATGGGAATTGGACATGCTGTTTGAAAAGACGCTGGAAGCGATGCGCTCCGCCGAGCCGGGCGTCCGCGCCGAGATGGAGCGGCTGCAGGGGACCGCTTGACTGAAGCCCGGTGTCCACATAAAAAACCGCCATGCGGCGGTTTTTTGGTGGTCTGTACTGGACTCGAACCAGTGACCCCATCGATGTGAACGATGTGCTCTACCAACTGAGCCAACAGACCGGATACGACTGCGCCGTCCTGAAGGGCATCCGCGGCGCGGAAATAAAATACCATGACGGCGGCGCACCGTCAAGCGGGAAACGCGCCGATTCCGCATTTCGGATGCCGTTTCCCTTCCGCGCTTCCCATCCATGGAAACGGCGTTTCCTTTGCGATTGCCGTGAATTGATGTATAATGGCGGTCGGTATCGGATTGATTCGCACACGGAGGGTGAAGATGGGCATTCTCGCGCAATTGGCGGACCAGGGCCTGCAAAGCAAGACGGACATCGCGCTGAGCAATTGGTGGACGGAGCAGTTTTCGCGCTTTACGCCGATGAACGTCGTGCAGGTGCTGCTCTTTTCCCTGATTTCCAGCGTCGTGATATCCCTGGTGTACCGGAAAACCTACCGCGGGGTGCTCTACAACCCGACCTTCACGGTCACGCTGATTCTGCTCACGCTGGTGACCGCGCCGGTCGTCATGGCTATCGGCTCCAACGTGGCGCTGTCCATGGGCATGGTCGGCGCGCTGTCCATCGTCCGTTTCCGCACGGCGGTCAAGGACCCGATCGACACCGCGTACATGTTCTGGTCCATCACCATGGGCATCCTCATCGGCTCGGGCTCATACATCATTTCCCTCATCGTGGTCGCCCTCATCAGCGCCATCATGATCGGGCTGTCCTTCGTCCGCATGAGGACGAACGAAAACTACCTGCTGGTGCTGCACTACGACCCGGCCGCCGAGCAGGAAATCGACGCGGAGCTTCACCGCGGCGTGCGCAGCTACCGGGTGCGCAGCAAGACCATCACGCGCTCCGGCGCCGAGATGACCGTGGACCTGCGGCTCAGCCAGCGCTCCGACATCGTCAGCCACATGCTGGACATCCGCGGCGTCTATGACGCCACCCTGGTCGCCGTGCAGAACGAAACCGCCGTCTAAGCGACATGCCGCCGCAAGTCCGCCATGAGCTCAAGTTTTATATCAACCGGGGGCAGTACGAGGTGCTGGCCCGGATGTTGCGCGCGCTGCTTAACCGGGACGAGAACGCGGACGAAAACGGCGAATACCATATCCGTTCCCTGTATTTCGACACGATTTTCGACGACGCGCTCTTTGAGAAGATCGCGGGCGTCGGCTTAAGGAACAAATACCGCATCCGGATTTACAACTTCTCTGATTCCTTCATCCGCATGGAATGCAAAAGCAAATACGGCGACTACATCGCCAAGCGCCAGGCGGTCATCAGCCGCGACCTGTGCGAGCAGCTGATGACCGGAGACCCCTCCGGGCTTGAGAACACCTCTTCCGGCCTTCTGCGCGAGGTGTTCCGCGAAATGCGGCTGAACCTGCTGCGCCCGGTGGTTATCGTCGACTACACGCGGGAAGCTTATATGCACCCAGTGGAAGACATCCGCGTGACCTTCGACAAGCAGCTACGAACCGGCCTGTTTTCGCACGACCTCTTCAATCCGCACCTGCCGACGGTGCCGCCGCTGGCGGCCGACCAGGTCATTCTGGAAGTGAAATTCAACCAGCTCCTACCGCAGTACTTGAAGGACGTCATCGCCCTGGCCGCCGGCTGGTCCTCGCGCAGCGCGATTTCCAAGTACGTGCTGTGCCGCCGCTTTGAGGGCAAGGAATTTTGAGCGTCCCCGTGCCGTTTGTCCGCCGGCCTGTGACCAACCGTTATTGCCGGCGGGAGGAGTCCCGGCTTGTTTGAGGCAGGCCAGACGCTTACGGGAACCGGCGTACGCCTTGGTATGAACGCGGAGGGCGTGCTCCGCCCGGGCGGGAAGGTCTTGTTCGTACCGGGGCTGTTGCCGGGCGAGGAAGCGGAAGTCCGGGTCGATACCGTGCAGAAACGCTTCGCGTTCGGCTCCATCGTACACCTTGTAAGCGAATCGGAGGACCGCGTCAGCCCACCCTGCGCCTTCTACGGGGAGTGCGGGGGATGCTCCTGCCAGCACATGCGATACGAGGCGCAGCTGGAATTCAAGCAGGGCCAGGTCGACGACTGCCTCCGGCGCGTGGGCGGCCTGGACGCCGGCGTCGAAAATGCGGTCGGCATGGACAATCCCTGGCGGTACCGCAACAAGACAAGATACCAGGTCGGCGCTTC
>JAAZAQ010000047.1 GCA_012514225.1 Clostridiales bacterium
CCCACGACCCGGCCGGCGGCTATGAGGCGGACACCGCGGCGGTGCTCGCGGACTTGAAGGAAAACCCCCTGCTGGACGGGCTGACGCTGTCGGGCGGGGAGCCTTTCGCGCAGCCGGAGGCCTGCCTCGAGCTGGCCCTGGGCGCCAGGGCGCTGGGGCTGTCGGTGTGGGCGTATTCGGGGTACACCTACGAGGCGCTTGAGAGAATGGGCGGAGCGGCGGCGGCGTTGCTTCAGGCCTGCGACGTGCTGGTGGACGGGCCCTTCCTGCTGGCGGAGCGCTCCCTGGAGCTGGACTTCCGCGGCAGCCGCAACCAGCGGCTCATCGACGTGCGGAAAAGCCGGCAGGCGGGCCATGCCATGCTCTGGCAGCCGCCGGCCTGGTAAGCGCGCGGGCGTTCGCCGGGTAACATCCCCCTGGGACACGCTGAAAGGGAGGGGAAAGCATGAGCGAGACCACGGTGAAACTGGGCTTCACGAACGAATTCGAAGGCACCCTGACCGCGAAGAACGGCGCGGTGAAGGTGGGCAAGGGGGAGGGG
Source organism: Clostridiales bacterium (assembly GCA_012514225.1). GTDB lineage: Bacteria > Bacillota > Clostridia > Christensenellales > Aristaeellaceae > UBA6115. The sequence goes on from JAAZAQ010000047.1 coordinate 542, forward strand.
ATGCTGGCGCCCTACGAGCTGCTGCTGGGCGCGCTGGGCGGCTGCTTTTACTCCACCTTCCTGGGCATCGCGCGGAAAATGCGGCTGGAGTTCGATAGCGCGGCGTTTTCCATTCATGGCGTCAAGCGCGAGGAGGTGCCCACCACGCTTAAAACCGTGGACATCGTGTTCACCATCCGCGGCGCCAAAGGGGAAAAGGGCTTCCAGCGCGCGGCCGAGCTGGCCGCCAAGCATTGCTCCGTCCACGAGACGCTGTCCAAGGTTGCGGAGATGTCGCTGCGGGTCGTGCTGGAATAGCGCGGGGAAACCGGTTTGCTGTCAAAACGGTTCCTTCAGGCGGCTTGGCGAAGGATGTGATATCCAGATTCGTCTGCGCCGCGCCTTGTTTCAACGCACCGGAACCGTCAGGCCGGATGACGCCTCATGAAGGGGAGCCGATGATGCCGTGTGAAAACCTGGCCCTGCTGGACATCCAGCCGTCGCAGTTCCTCGTTTCGGAGGAAAAGTTGAAACGCGCGGAAGCACAGCTCCGCGCGGGGGACGGGCCGGGCCTTGAGCCCATTCCCGTCAAGCTGCTCGTCGGCGTGCCCGTCATGACGGACGGCCATACCAGGGCGGTCGCCGCGCTGCGGGCGGGCATCTTGGCGTTTCCCCTGGAATGGGAAAGGGAGGAGCTTGACTGGGACATGTACCGCGAATGCGTGTCCGAATGCAGAAGGCAGGGAATCTTCAGCCCGGCCGGCCTGCTTTCCCGTGTCGTCAGCCAACAGGAATACCGCTTGAAATGGGACGGCTGGTGCGACGCGATGCAGGCGGGTGTGCTGAGGCGCCGGACAGAAGGGAAAAAGTGACAGGCGCGGACGGCAGTCCCCGGGGATAACAGACGTTCCCTGGTCATTTTCACGGGGGAGCCTTCAAAGAAGGCTCCCCGCCAGTTTGTCAAAAAACCTTACTACAGACCATGATGCAGGGGGCTTCGGGGGGCGGCAGCCCACCGATTACAATCGTGTCGTCCGGCTCTGCCGGACGCGCGGGGCGTTTTCGCGAACAGCGAAAACATTCC
>JAAZAQ010000373.1 GCA_012514225.1 Clostridiales bacterium
GCGGTGCGCTCGCCTTCGCGCAGGTTGAGGTCGTCCGCGGCCTTCCGCATCAGTTCCTTCTTTTTCTCAAACAAGGCGGCGTCATGGTCACGGATGATGTAGTCCAGGACGGCGTTTTCTTCGGTTCCGCTGATTTTCCGCAGGTGAAGGAAGCCTTCATACCCTTCCGTCTGCTCCGGGCACATGGCTTCCGGCAATAGGGCGTGGTATTTCATCGCCAGCTTGGCGGCGTTGATCATTTTACCCTTCGCGTATCCCGGATGCGCGTTGCGGCCACGGATGGTGACCCTGGCGGCGGCCGCGTTGAAGTTCTCGTATTCGATTTCGTTCAGGGCGCCGCCGTCCACGGTATAGGCGAAGTCGGCCCGGATGCGCTCCAGCTGCAGCTTGGCAGCGCCGCTGCCGATTTCCTCGTCCGGCGTGAACACGGCCCACACGTCGCCGTGGGGTATATCCGGCCGGTCGGCCAGTATCTCGAACACGCGCAGGATTTCCACGATTCCCGCCTTGTCGTCCGCGCCCAGCACCGTGGTGCCGTCCGTGACCACCAGCTCTTGCCCGATAAAACCCTTCAGCGCGGGGAAGTCCTTCTCGTCCAGGGCGAGGCCCAGCGTCTCGTTGAGCGGCAAGCGCCCCCCTTCGAATCGCCGGACCGCAGGCGCAAAGACGCGGCCTGGAACCGCGTCCGCGGTGTCCAGATGGGCAATCAGCGCGATGACCGGCTGCCCCGCGGCGTTGGCGGGCAGGCGGCCGTACACGTAGCTATTTTCGTCGACGTGCACGTCCTGGGCGCCGATTGACTCAAGGTCGGCGCGGACGGCCTGCGCCAGGTTCCATTGCCCGGCGGAACTGGGCGACGCGTTTGACGTTTCGTCGCTGGTGGTGTCCATCCCTGCGTAGCGGAGAAAGCGCTCCAATGCGGTTTCACGCATGTCCGGCCTCCTGTGTTCTTTTGAACGTCAGCACGTTTTCAACCTCGGCGGTCTGGCAAAACATGTCGAAAGGCCGCGCGGCGGCCACCCGGTACCCCATGCCGCAAAGCGCCGCGGCGTCCCTGGCCTGGCTGGGCGGGTGGCAGGAGACATAAACGACCGTTTCCGGCCTGGCGTCGGCGATGCCCCGGAGCAGAGCGGGGTGCGCCCCCTTGCGCGGCGGGTCCAGCAGCACGGTGTCCGGTGAAAACCCTTCCGCCACCATCCGCGGGAACGCCTCTTCGGCGAACCCCCGATGGAAGGACGCGTTTTGGATGCCATTCGCCTCCGCATTCCGCCGCGCGTCCCGCACCGCCTGGCCGGACAGCTCGACGCCTGCCACGCGGGCGCACCGGCGCGCCGCCATCAGGCTCAAGGCGCCGGCGCCGCAGTACAAATCCGCGACGGTATCCCCTATGCCCAGTGTAGCCTGTTCCAGCACGTAATGGTAGAGTTTACCGCAAATTTCGTGGTTGACCTGCAGGAAGGAGCCGGGGGACAGGGTCATTTCCAGCCCGCCCAGGCTTTCTTGGAACGGTCCCGCGCCAAACAGGGACCTGAAAGCGGGATTCTCTTGATCCTCGCAATCCCCGCCGGGAAGGGTTATCCCCACATGGCAAAGCGACGGCAGCGCGGCGCTGAGCCCTTCAACCAGCTCACTTTCCCGTGGGAACCCGCCCCGTTCGCATTCCACGGTCACCGAGACGTCGTTCCGGGAGGAAACCTGGACGGTCAGACCGGAGAACAACCGGACGTCATCCCCATTGCAGTTCCGGCTCATCCAGTTCCGGAAAACCCCGGCGGCGACGCTTGCTTCCGGATGGGAAATCAGGCAATCGTCCACCGGAATCAGGCGCCGGCTAC
>JAAZAQ010000374.1 GCA_012514225.1 Clostridiales bacterium
AGGTTGAACGGGCGATTTACTTCCAGAGGCCGTCCGGGTAGACGCCCTGGGCGGTCAATTCCCGCAGCGCCTTCTCGACCAGCGGCCGGTCGGAGGCGTTGGTCACGCCGAACCAGCGGTCCCCGGAGCGCAGCGCCTTCACGCTGACTGCGTTTTCCTTCAGCAGGTCGCCCACCAGGTTGGGCAGGTAAAACTCGGCCTTCAGCGGGTTGTTCGCCATCGCGTCCCGGTAAAAGACCGGGAAGCGCTTTTCGATTTCCCCGACAACCCGGGGGGTGAAGCCCCACATGTTCATCGACACCGTCGTATCCCCCGGCAGGCGCGTGTACTGCTGTCCGTCCAGTGTGTACATCGGCCCGTCGATGGTGGGGATGACGTGCAGTCGCTCGACGATGCTCTTCAGGTAACCCCTTTCATCCACCTCGCAGATGCCGCGGGAGACGTAGCCGGCCTCGGACAGGGTGTTCTGCAGCTCGAACCCCACCATTGCGAAGACGTTGCGCTCCGGGTTGCCGTCCAGGAACGCGAAAATCTGCCGCATCGCGTCCAGGCCGTAGAAATCGTCCCCGTTCAGGGCGCAGAAAGGCGCGTCCAGCGCGTCCCCGGCGCAGAGAATGGCGTGGGCGGTCCCCCAGGGCTTCGCGCGGCCTTCCGGCACCGTCAGCCCTTCGGGGAGCCGGTCCAGCTCCTGCATCACGTATGTTACTTCCATCCGGTTTTCGACGTGCCGCCCCACCAGCTGCCGGAAATCGTCCCTGATGCGGGTGTTGACGATGAACACCACCCGCTCGAACCCCGCCCTGAGGGCGTCGTACAGGGAATAATCAATCAGGCTTTCCCCGTGCAGGCCGAAGGGGGTCATCTGCTTGAGGCCCCCGAAGCGGCTACCGATGCCGGCGGCCATGACGGCGAGGATGGGTTTCTTTTGCATTTCGCACCTCCAGGCGTTTTCCCGGCCCAGTATATCCCAAAATCGGAGCGGTGAACAGCGAAAGGAATGCGCGGGGCGGTTTTCCGCCCGGCCTTTCGCCCGCGTTTCCTTGCCCGGACGCCCCGGGTCATGTAAAATGTATTTGGGGAGGGATGCGCATGGACCACCAGGATTACTTCGCCCGGGAGGAAGAGGAGCGCCAGGCGCGCAGGGACCAGCTGCGCTTTGCGGCGGGCATGAGCGATTTTGTCGGCGTCGTCGTCGGCTTTGTCGTGATTCTCATCATGGTGCTGTTGATTTTCAGCCTGGTCAACTGGCTGCGCCGCGACATCACCGACACCTTTACCCTGCTGAACACCCGGCTTCGCTGAGATGGAGCGGCTGCTGTCCTGGGATTCCCTGCTGGAGCGGATTGAGGCCTGCCGGCAATGCCCCCTGGCGGACGGCGCCACCCGGAAGGTGCCCGGCCAGGGCGACCGGGACGCGCGGCTGATGCTCATCGGGGAAGGCCCGGGCGCCGAGGAGGACCGGCAGGGCTTAGCCTTCGTCGGAGCGGCGGGGCAGCTGCTGACCCGGATGCTGGAGGCCATCGGGCTTCGCCGGGGGGACGTGTTCATCGCCAACGCCGTCAAGTGCCGGCCGCCCCAAAACCGCGTCCCCGCGCCGGAGGAAATGGCCGCCTGCCTGCCTTTCCTGCGGGAACAGGCCGGGCTCATCCGCCCCCAGGTCATCCTGCTGCTGGGCGCCACGGCGCTCGCAGCCGTCCTGGGGCCGGGGCTGCGCATCACCCGTGCACGCGGGCAGTGGACGCAGCGCAAGGGCGTGTACATCCTGCCGACCTACCACCCCGCGGCCCTGCTGCGGGACCCGTCCAAAAAGCGCGACGCCTGGGAGGACCTGAAGATGGTCCAGGACAAACTGAACGAACTGCCGTCC
>JAAZAQ010000375.1 GCA_012514225.1 Clostridiales bacterium
CTGACCCTGGAGGCGGAGGAGGCGCGGATGGGCGAGCTGGCCCTGCAGGCGGACAGAATCATCCGCTCCGTCGAGCCGGACGCCTCCCTGCTGGCTTTGCAATGAGCCGCCGCGCCGTGCGCATCCCAATCGCCCTGGGGCTGCTGCTCCTGGGCTTGTTTCTGCCCGCCGGCGGGGCCGTACGCATCGCGCTTCTGCTCGCCGCCTACCTCGTCGCCGGGTACGACGTGCTGCTGGGCGCGGGGCGGGGCATCCTGCGCGGGCGGGTGTTCGACGAAAACTTCCTGATGTCCCTTGCCACCGTGGGCGCGCTGGTCATCGGCGAGTACGCCGAGGCCGTCGCCGTGATGGTTTTCTTCCAGACCGGGGAACTGTTCCAGGACTACGCGGTGGACAAGTCCCGCCGCGCCATCGCCCAGGCCATGGACCTGCGGCCGGACAGCGCCTGGCTGCTGTCGCCGGACGGGAGCGCGGCGGAAGTCCCCCCCGAAACGGTGGAAGCCGGCAGCGACATCCTGGTGCGCCCGGGCGAGCGGATTCCGCTGGACGGCGTGGTGCTGACCGGCGAGAGCCGGCTGGACACCGCAGCCCTGACCGGCGAGCCCCTGCCCCGCCACGCCGCCCCCGGCGACGAGGTCCTGAGCGGCTGCGTCAACCTGACCGGCGCCCTGACCGTGCGCGTGACCCGGCCCTACGCCGAGTCCACCGTCAGCCGGATTCTGGAGATGGTGGAGAACGCGACGGACCGGAAATCCCGCCAGGAGGCCTTCATCACGCGGTTCTCCGCCGTATACACGCCCGTGGTGGTCGTGCTGGCGCTGCTGCTGGCCTTCGTCCCGCCGCTCGTGGTGCCAGGCGCCCTGCTGTCGGACTGGGTGTACCGCGCGCTGAACTTCCTGGTCGTGTCCTGCCCCTGCGCGCTGGTCATCTCCATCCCCCTGGCCTTCTTCGGCGGCATCGGCGGCGCCTCCCGCGCGGGCATCCTGGCCAAGGGCTCCAACTACCTGGAGGCGCTGGCCCGGGCCGACACCTTCGTCTTCGACAAAACCGGCACCCTGACCCACGGCAGCTTCGTCCTCAGCGAAATCCACCCCGCGGGCGTCAGCGCGGAGGAGCTGCTGGAGACCGCGGCCCTGGCGGAGACCCATTCCGGCCATCCCCTGGCCCTGTCCGTCAAGGCGGCCTGGGGCAAGGCGGAGGAGCCCGGCCGGGTCAGGGAGGCCACGGAGATGGCCGGCGGCGGCGTCAGCGCCCTGGTGGACGGCCGCAGGGTGCTGGCGGGCAACGCGCGGCTGCTGCGGGAACACGGCGTGGACGTGCCGCAGGGCGCGGAAAACGGCACGCTCATCCACGTCGCCCGCGACGGGGCCTACCTGGGCAGCCTGCAGGCACGGGACGAGATCAAGCCCTGCGCGCTCCAGGCCCTGCAGCGGCTGAGAAGCCGGGGCGTGAAGCGCCTGGTCATGCTCACCGGGGACAGCGAGCAGGCAGGCCGCCGCGTGGCGGACGACCTGCACATCGACGTGCTGCACGCCGGGCTGCTGCCCCAGGACAAGGTGGAAAAGCTGGAAGCGCTGCTGGCGGAGCCCGGCCGGACGGGCACCCTCGCCTTCGTGGGCGACGGCGTCAACGACGCACCGGTGCTGGCGCGCGCGGACGTGGGTTTCGCCATGGGCGCCCTGGGCTCGGACGCCGCCATCGAGGCCGCCGACATCGTCATCATGAACGACGACCCCTGCAAGATGGCCGCCGCCTTGGATATCGCCCGGCGCACCGTGCGCATCGCAAAGCAGAACGCCTTCTTCGCCATCTCCGTCAAGGGCCTCGTCCTGCTGCTCTCCGCCCTGGGCCTGTCCAGCCTGTGGATGGCGGTCTTCGCGGACGTTGGCGTCGCGGTACTGGCCATCCTCAACGCCATGCGCGCCCTGCGCCCGCCCGCCCAGGACACCACCTGCGCCTGCAGCCTCAACCCGGGCAGCTGCGAAACGAAGGCGGCGTAAGGCGAAAGAACGAAGCTTCGGGGCGTTCCTCCCCGAAGCCCAGATTGTCGAAAAAGGTCTGCGGACCTTTTTCGATCCGGAGGATGGCTGCGGAATGTTTTCGCTGTTCGCGAAAACGCCCCGCGCGTCCGGCAGAGCCGGACGACACGATTCCCATCCCCGGAGCCCCCCGCATCATCCTCTGTAGTGAGGTTTTTTGACAGCTTGAGCTTCGGGGAGTTTCTCCCCGAAGCCCTTTTATCGCTCTGCGGAATGCAGCCTTCAAACGTGATGAAATAAATGCGGGTCAAGGGACGAAGTCCCTTGTCAGGGGGCCCGGGGGATGACATCCCCCGGCCTTCCCTTTACGCCCCCGCCCGCAGCAGCGCCCGGGCGGCCTGCGTCAGCTCATCGGACATCCGCACCGCGGCCGTCCCCCCGTCCCGGCAGCACACGCCGGTATAGAGCTTGATCTTGGGCTCGGTGCCGCTGGGGCGCACGCAGACCCAGCCGTTCCCCTCCAGCTCGAAATACAGCACGTCCGAGGGCGGCAGGCCCATCGGCGCGCTGTGCCCGCCCTGGGTCCGAAGACCGCTCTGGTAGTCCCGCGCGGCCAGCACCTTCAGGCCGCCGATTTGCCGGGGCGGCTGCGCCCGCAGGGCGGCCATCAGGCGCTGGATGTGCCGGGCGCCCTCCTGGCCGGGGTAGTCCTCCGAGA
>JAAZAQ010000048.1 GCA_012514225.1 Clostridiales bacterium
ACCATGGCGCAGGACGCTGCGGAGATGAAACAGGCGCTTGCCCGCGCGCGGGCAGGCGGGCTTACGTGAAATCATGCTGGTTCCATATGGTTCTGGTGGATAAACGGCTTGAATTATGATAAAATACGCTGCGGTAATCGTGGAGGGGGGAAGGACGGCATGGCGGACAGGATCAGGCGACTGACGGAGCGCTGCGGCTTGGCGGGAAGCGACGGCATCCTTGTCCATCGCCCCTCCAACGTCTTTTATCTCAGCGGGTTTACCGGCGAGGGGCAGCTGGTCGTTTCGGGGAAGCGCCGCGCGATTGTGACCGACTTCCGCTACGTGGAGCAGGCGCAGGCCCAGGCGCCGGGCTATGAAGTCCATTCCGTCACCAACGACGTGAACCACGCGCAGCTGGCCGCAAAACTGCTGAAGGAAACCGGTGCGGAGACGGTTTTGTACGAGGACGATTTCGTCACGGTCCGGGAAGCGGACCGGCTGGCCTCCGCGCTGGGCGGGATCGGAATGGCATCCCTGGGCAACGCGCCGGAATCCCTGCGCGAAATCAAGGACGACGCGGAAATCGCGCTTCTCCGCAAAGCCTTTGAAATCAGCGACGAGGCGTTCGGCTATATCGTCGGCGTCATCCGCGAAGGACTCAGCGAGACGCAGGTCAAGCGGATGCTGGAGTTCAGGATGCTGGAGCTGGGCGCGCAGGAAGCCGCGTTCGCGACCATCGTGGCCTCAGGCCCCAACGGCTCGCTGCCCCACGCCATCGCGGGGGAAAGAACCCTGAAAAAAGGCGACCTGGTCACCCTGGACTTTGGGGCGAAGTATGGCGGATACTGCGCGGACATGACGCGTACTGTCGCGGTGGGCCGGCCGGACAGCCGGATGCTGGAGATTTTCGGCCTGGTGCTGGAGACGCAGAAAGCCTGCCAGGACGCGCTGGCGCCCGGGAAGGCCTGCAGCCAGGTGGACGGCATCGCGCGGAAGATAATCGGCGACGCCGGGTACGGTGACAAGTTCGGGCACGGCCTGGGGCACGCGGTCGGCATCGACGTGCACGAGAACCCGCGGCTGAACCCCCGCAGCCCGGATACGCTGCAGCCCGGCCACGTCGTCACCGTGGAGCCCGGCGTATACCTGCCCGGCCTGGGGGGCGTGCGGATTGAGAATACCTGCCTCATCACTCCGGCGGGCGCCGAGTCCCTGGTGGCTTCCCCGCGCGAGCTGCAGATCCTGTAAACGATGGAATTTGAATTGGAGGGCGGCATATGATTACGGCAAGCGACTTTCGGAAGGGCATCACGATCGAATGGGAGGACGGGGTCTGGAACATCGTGGATTTCCAGCATGTCAAGCCCGGGAAAGGCGCGGCCTTTGTCCGCACGAAAATCAAGAACATCATGACCGGCGCGGTCATCGAGCGCACCTTTAACCCGACGGACAAGATGCCCCGCGCCATCATCGAGTCCAAGGAGATGCAGTACCTGTACAACGACGGGGACCTGTATTACTTCATGGACCCGGAGACCTTTGAGCAGATGCCGCTGAACCTCAGCCAGGTGGAGGACGCCATCAAGTTCGTAAAGGAAAACACGAACGTCAGCATCCGCTTCTTTAAGGGCGCGGCCTTCTCCGTGGAAGCGCCCAATTTTGTGGACCTTGAGATCACTGACACGGAGCCCGGGTTCAAGGGCGACACGGCCTCCACGACCTATAAGCCCGCGACGACGGAAACCGGCTTCACGCTGATGGTTCCGCTGTTCATCAATATCGGGGACGTCATCAAAATCGACACCCGGACCGGCGAATACCTGTCCAGGGCTTAAGGCGCGGCAACCGCGCGGAAGGGGGGCACCATGAGCGACCTGTCCAAGAAAGTGGAGTATCTCAAAGGCCTGGCGGAAGGGATGAACCTCAAGGAGGACACCCAGGAGCAGAAGCTGCTGCTGAGGATGCTGGACGTGCTGGACGCGGTGGCCGCGGAGGTTGACGAGCTGCGAGAAAACCAGGACGAGTTCAACGAGTACCTCGAGAACATGGACGAAGACCTCGCTGCGCTGGAAGACGCCGTGTTTGAAGACGAGGACGGCGAATACACCGACGAGGATGAAGACGTGGAAGGCGACTCCGTGGTGGAGTTCGAGTGCCCGCACTGCGGCTTCAAGACGCGGTTCGACATCACCGATTTTGATTTTGAAGAGGACTATCTGTGCCCCGAATGCCAGCAGCCTTTCTTCCCCGAGCATGAGGACGACGATGACGGGGACGAGGACGAAGCGGAAACCGGGGACGTGAAAGACGAAGGCTGACGGCGTCCTGAACCAAGCCCCGGGCTGAACGCCCGCGGGGAGGCTGTGGGAATTGCCCGGGACGACCGGCGAAACAGAGATGCAAAACACGAATACGGCCAGACCCCCGATGAGCCCTTCCAAGATCCTGGCGCTGGGCTTCTTCGCCATTATTTTCACCGGTGCCCTGCTCCTGCTGCTGCCGTTCGCGGCGGAGCCGGGCGTCCGCATCACGCCGCTGCAGGCGCTGTTCACGTCCACCAGCGCCGTTTGCGTGACCGGCCTGACGGTGGTCGACACCGCGTCGTCCTATTCCCTCTTCGGGGAACTGGTTATCCTCAGCCTGATCCAGCTGGGCGGCCTGGGGTTCATGCTGTTCGCCACCTCGGTGCTGATTCTCTCCGGCCGGCGCATTTCCCTGCGCAACCGCATCCTGCTGCACGAAACCATGAGCATGCCCGGCCTCTCAGGCACGGTGAGGACGACCATCCGCTTCATGCTCATCGTCATCGCGGTCGAGCTGGCCGGCTCCGTCCTGCTGGCGATTCGCTTCGTGCCGATGTTCGGGTTCTGGAAGGGAACGTATTTCGGGTTCTTCCACGCCATCAGCGCGTTTTGCAACGCGGGGTTCGACCTCTTCGGCGCAGCGGGCAGCCTGACGCAGTTCCAGGATGACCCCCACGTCCTCATGACCATCTCCTCGCTCATCATCGTCGGCGGCATCGGCTTCGCCGTGCTGGCGGACCTGATGCATACGCGTTTCCGCGCGCGCAAGCTGCACCTCCACTCAAAAATCGTGCTTGCGACCACGGCCGCCCTGCTGCTGGCGGGCAGCCTGCTGTTCGCCCT
>JAAZAQ010000376.1 GCA_012514225.1 Clostridiales bacterium
AGATGTCCAGCGTCTCGCGGGCGATGGAAACCTGGCGCTCCGGCGGCTGGAAGGACAGGGTGCGCATGTTGTGGAGCCGGTCCGCCAGCTTGATCATGATGACGCGGATGTCCTTGCTCATCGCGAGAATCATCTTGCGCCAGGACTCAGCCTGCTGCTCCTCACGGTCGGCGAACTCCAGCTGGCCCAGCTTGGTGACCCCGTCCACCAGGCTGCGGATTTCCGGGCCGAAATCCCGTTCGATGGCGTCCAGCGTGACGCCTTCGACATCTTCCACCGTGTCGTGCAGCAACCCGGCGGCCACGCTGGCGGCGTCCAGCTGCAACTCCACCAGGATGCTCGCCACGTGCTCGGGATGGGAGAAGTAGTCCTCCCCGCTGCGGCGGATTTGCCCCGCGTGGGCCTGCTGGGCAAACCCGTGCGCCTTTTTGACCATGGCAAGGCCTTCCGCCGTGCTGTACTTCCCCAGCCGGGCGGCCATTTCCTCCAGGGTCAGCCGTTCAAAGGCGGTGTGGGCCATATCGCTCCTTCACGACCCGCGCAGCGCGCGGAACAGCGGGCTGTCCTCCGGGTCCGCGCGCCGGGCGGGCAGCATGCCCAGGAAATTCTGGTTGTCATCCAGTGAGACCAAGCCCATTTCGCTCAAGACCATCAGTGCGGCCTGCCGCGCGCCCGGGCTCAGGTTCAGGGCGGTCAGGCCGCCGTCCCGCAGGCGGACATAGGCTTCCCGCAGCTCGTCCACGCCCAGCTGGATGCCCTGCATGAATTCTATCAAGCCGGGGCTTTGGGGCATCGCCAGCACCGCCGCGCCGCCGGCCGCTTCTTGCGCAAGCTTCGCCTCGCCCGGGCAGAGCAGCCCGTCTAAGAACACAACCCGGTCAAATCGCGCGAAAGGCTGCGACCAGTCCGGCGACAGCACGAGGGCGTTGAAGCCCCGCGGATCGGGCGCGCCGCCCACCAGGGCTGAAAACCCCTCCATCTCGGCGGCCAGCCGGTTGGCCGTTTCCGCGCATCGCGCAATGAGCAGCGTGCCGCGGGCTCCCTCCGGGTACGGAGGCGATTCGATTTCCTCCGCGGCCACATCCCCGTCCCCGAGGCCCGCGCATGCCGCCAGCGTTTTCAAGGCGGCCCGCGCCTCCCGGACAGGCTCCTCCGAAAAAGCCCCGCTTCCGGGCAGCACTGCGCGCACCTTCAATTGCGCGGTGACGCGGCCGTTGAAGTCATTCTCGTCCACCGCGCCGACCAGGCGCAGCTCCCGGGGCAGGTTGCCATCCAGGCCGCCCTGGTTGAAGGCGATTCCCTCCCGTACCGCCCCGTCCCGGGCGACGGTGAGCCGCAGGTGGGCGCCGGACGCGCCGACGGCGCGGGAGCTGAGCAGATTCAGGCCTTCCAGCAGGAAAAGCGGCGAGGGGTTCCCCACGCCGAAAGGCGCCAACTGGCCCAGCGCGCGCGCCGTCTCCAGCGTGACGTCACCCAGCTCCAGGGAGTCGTCATAGATGGTTTCCGGAATCAGGTCATCGTCGCCCAGTTGGCTGCGGACCGCCTGGTCAAACCGTTCCTTCAGCGCGTCCAGGTTCCCCTTTTTCAGGGCGAGCCCCGCCGCCATCCGGTGACCGCCGAAGCGCGTGAGCAAGTCCTCGCAATCCTTCAGCGCCC
>JAAZAQ010000377.1 GCA_012514225.1 Clostridiales bacterium
GTGCTCTTGCTGCCTTCCTTCCGGATGTCCCGCCCCTTGAAGGCGGAAAGGACGATGCCGCTGGAAAAACTGCCGACCAGATAGGCGATGAGCGCGACGGACAGATACTGAAAAGGCGTCATGCCTGCTCCTCCTTGCCCCTCTCGCGGAGTATAAAACGAAGGGGCGTGCCCGTAAACTCAAAGGCTTTGCGCAACTGGTTCTCCAGGTAGCGGCTGTAGGCGAAATGCATCAGTTGGGGGTCGTTCACAAAAAGGATGAAGGTGGGCGGGAATACCCCCTGCTGGGTCGCGTAGAAGATTTTCAACCGCCGGCCGCCTTCCATGGGCGGCTGCAGGTTCAGCTGCGCTTCCCCGACAAGCTCGTTGAGAAGGCCGGTGGGGACGCGCTTGCCCGCCTGGGCGTACACCAGCGATACCGTCTCCCAGACCTGCGGCACGCGCTGCCCGGTTTTGGCGGAGATGAAGAGAACCGGGGCATAGGCGATGAATTTCAGCTTGTCCAGCACGTCCAGCCGGTATTTTTCCAGGGTACCGGTTTCCTTTTCCAGCGCGTCCCACTTGTTGACCGCGACGATCGCGGCTTTACCCTCCTCCTGGATCATCCCCGCGATGCGCATGTCCTGCTCCGTCACACCGTCCATCGCGTCGATGACCAGAATCGCGACGTCGCATCGACGGATGGCCGCGATGCTCCGCAAAACGCTGTAGCGCTCCAGGCTCTGGTCCTCAATGGCGCGCTTCCGGCGGATGCCGGCGGTGTCGATAACGTTGTATACACTGCCGTCTCCGTGCTCAAACCGGGTATCCACGGCGTCGCGGGTGGTCCCCGGGATGTCGCTGACCATCACCCGCTCCTCGCCCAGCAGGCGGTTGGTCAGGCTGCTTTTTCCTACGTTGGGGCGGCCGACGATGGCCAGGTTGATAACGCCGCCTGATGAGTCCGAAGGCGTTTCGTCGTCGGGCGGGAGGCTGCCGACGATGGCGTCCAGCAGGTCGCCCAGCCCCAGCATGTTGGTGCTGGAGATGCCGATCGGCGTGCCCAGCCCGAGGGCATAACCCTCGTAGAGCGCGTCACTCAGCCCCTTATAATCAAGCTTGTTTGCGACCAGCAGCACCGGCTTGCGCGACTTCCTGAGGATGTCGGCAATCTCCTCATCCTGATGCGTCAAGCCCGCGCGCGCGTCGATAAAAAAGCAAATCAGGTCAGCCGTCTCAATCGCGACCTCCGCCTGTCGGCGCATCTGCGCGAACAGGACGTCTTCGCTTTGCGTGTCGATGCCGCCGGTATCAATCAGGGTAAACTCCCGCCCGTTCCATAGGGTGTCCGCGTAGATGCGGTCGCGGGTCACGCCGGGGATATCCTCAACAATCGAGATGCGTCGCCCCGCAATGACGTTGAAGAACGTGGATTTCCCCACGTTGGGTCGGCCGATGAGGGCGACGAGCGGCTGGTTCACAGGTTCTTCGCCTCCCGTTTTTCAAGCGGTGCAACCGGAGCCGCCATCGCGCGGAAAAAGTCGTGGCCGTCGTTGCGGAACACGACGGTGGGAATCCCAAGGGCTTGCTGCACGTCCGCCGGCGTCGCGCCGTCCAGGAACAGGGTGTTGTCGCTGTTGAGCATGTTTTCGGCAATCAGCACTGCGTCCGCCTTCCTCCCCTTCAGCTGTTCGATGAGGTCCTGCGCGCAAATGAGGCCGGTCACGGTGACCGACTCGCCGAAAAAGTTGTTGACAATCGGGACGACCAGCGCCTGCACGCCGGGCAGGGCAAAACGATTCACCCAGGCGCGAAGAAAGGGCGCGACAGCCGTTCCGCAAGGCAGAAGGACGGTTTTTGGCTCCACGCGCCCAGTTTCCAGGCCGGTCCCTGCGGCTTCTTTCAGCTCCTCCTCGAATTGCCGGAGCATGCCGACCCCGTTTTCCAATTGCGGAAAAGTCCCGTATTCTTCCACTGGGGGAAGGGGAACGCCCGCGATGCAGATGAACTCGTCCGCCGGATAGGCGAAGCGGGTGCCCGCGCGCGCGAGCGCCTTTTGCTGGAAGGCGCCGGTGATTGCAAGCACCTCCAGGGCTTCTTCCCGCGTGTAGGGGCGGATGGGGGGCAGGCCCTCGCGGTGGCGAGTCAGGCCGACGGGCACCACCGCGACCGACAGCGCGGCGGGGGCAAGCGACAGCAAGTCATCCAGCGATTCTTTCAGCTTGTCCCCGTCGTTGAGCCCCGGGCACAGCACCAGCTGGCAATGGAAGGACAAGCCTTCGTTTTTCAGACGCTTCAGGCGGTCCATCAGCAGGGTTGCCCGCCTGTTGCCGAGAATCCGGGCCCGAAGGTCCGCGTCGGTCGCGTGCACGGAAACATACAGCGGCGCGGCACGCCTGCGGATGATGCGCTCAAACTCCCGGTCGCCCACGTTGGTCAGGGTGATGTAGTTGCCCATCAGAAGGGACAGGCGCCAGTCGTCATCCTTGAGGTACAGGGATTCCCGCATCCCTTTGGGCATTTGCTCCACAAAGCAAAAAACACATTGGTTTCCGCAGGTCCGGGGATTCCCGATAATAGAATCGTCGAACTGAAGGCCCAGCGGCGCGGACTCGTCCTTGACCAGGTCGATGTCCCGCTGTGTCCCGTCGGCCGATTGTGCCTGGATGTGAAGGCGCCGTCGCGCCGTCAGCGCCTGGTAGTCGATTTCGTCCAGGACAGGTTCTCCGTTGATGGACAGCAAAACATCGCCGGGCATCAGATGATGCCGGCTGGCCGGGCTCCCGTCCGTGACTGCGGAAATCCTTCGCACAAGCGGCCTCCTTTACCGCATGCATTATGATGGATAGGCGATTTGGCGTCAAGTTTGCGTTGACCAGCCTTGCGTTTTGTGATATATTCTCTTGGCGCCCCAATATGGAGAGTTGGCTGAGTGGTCTAAGGCGCACGACTGGAAATCGTGTTCGGGCTTATACCCCGACCAGGGTTCAAATCCCTGACTCTCCGCCAAACCCTTGATTGTTCAAGGGTTTTTGTATGGAATGGATATATTCCGTCTACCAAGAAAGGGCGTTTTATAGTATAATTACTGCAAGAAAAGCTGGAGGATAATGGCGCAATGAGAATTCTGATTGTCAACGCGGGCTCTTCTTCCCTGAAATACCAGTTGATCGACATGCGTGACGAGCGCACTATGGCCAAGGGCCTGATTGAGCGGATTGGCATCCCGGGCAGCCGGCTCAAGCAGACAGTGGGGGAAGACAAGTACCTGGTTGAGCTGCCGATGAAAGACCATATCGAGGCAAGCACCCAGATGATCAAGGCGCTGACCGATCCCACGCACGGCGTGGTCAGGAGCATGGACGAAATCGTCGCCGTCGGCCACCGCGTCGTTCACGGCGGGGAGCATTTTACCACGTCTTCCTTGATCGACGAGGGATGCATGCAGGCCATCGAGGAGAACGCGCCCTTCGCGCCGCTGCACAACCCGGCCAACCTGATGGGCATCAAGGCCTGCAAGACGATTATGCCCAACACGCCGATGGTGGCGGTGTTTGACACCTCCTTTCACCAGACCATGCCTGCCAAGGCGTTTCTCTACGGCCTGCCGTTTGAGTATTACAAGAAACTCAAGGTACGCCGCTACGGCTTCCACGGCACCAGCCACCGCTACGTCAGCCAACGCGCCGCGCAGATGCTGGGCAAAAAAATCGAAGACCTGAGAATCATCACCTGCCACCTGGGCAACGGCTCCTCCATGAGCGCGGTGGACGGGGGAAAGAGCGTCGACACCAGCATGGGCATGACCCCTCTGGAAGGCGTTCTGATGGGCACGCGCAGCGGCAACGTCGACCCTGCCAGCCTACAGTTCATCATGAAACACGAAGGGCTGGACATCGACCAGATGATGGACATCCTCAACAAGAAAAGCGGTCTCCTTGGGGTCAGCGGCTTGAGCAGCGATATGCGGGACGTCGAGCTGGCGGCTGAAAAGGGCGAGCAGCGGGCGGCCATCGCGCTGGAGCTGCTCAATTATGGCATCCGCAAGTATATCGGCGCCTACGCGGCTGTGATGGGCGGCGTGGACGCCATCGTGTTTACCGCGGGAATCGGCGAGAA
>JAAZAQ010000049.1 GCA_012514225.1 Clostridiales bacterium
CGACGCTGGAGCTTCAGGCCAAGGAAGGCCTGGCCCTGATCAACGGCACCCAGGCGATGGGCGCGGTCGGCGCGCTGGCGCTCTACGACGCGCTGCAGCTGTGCCGGCTGGCGGATATCGCGGCGGGCCTTTCCATGGAAGCCCTGCAGGGGCGCATCGACGCCTTCGACGCCCGCATCCACGCCATCCGCCCGCACGTGGGGCAGCAGGTGTCAGCCCGGAACGTACGCCTGCTGTGCGAGGGCAGCGCGCTGATGGACCCGCCGGGCGCAAGGCGGGTGCAGGACGCCTACTCCCTGCGCTGCGTGCCCCAGGTGCACGGCGCGGCGCGCGACGCGGTCGCCTATGTCAAGGGCGTGCTGGAAACCGAGTTCAACGCCGTTACGGACAACCCGCTCATCTTCCCGGAGGAAGGCGAAGTCATCTCCGGCGGCAACTTCCACGGGGAACCCCTGGCCCTGGCGCTGGACTTCCTGGGCATCGCGTCGGCGGAACTGGCCAGCATCTCCGAGCGGCGGCTGGAGCGGATGGTGAACCCGCAGCTGTCCAACGGGCTCCCGCCCTTTTTGACCGGCAGCCCCGGCGTCAATTCCGGTATGATGATTATCCAGTACACCGCGGCGTCCCTGGTGTCGGAAAACAAGGTGCTGGCGCATCCGGCCAGCGTGGATTCCATCCCCTCCTCCGCCAACCAGGAGGACCATGTGTCCATGGGCATGACCGCGGCGCGAAAGGCCGCGCAGATTGTGGACAACGCGCTGTCCGTGCTCGCGCTGGAGCTGATGGCGGCCGCCCAGGCCATCGACCTGCGCGGCGGGCCCCCCTCTCCGGTGAATGCCAGAATCCATCAGGCAATCCGCGAACGCGTCGCCTTCCTGGACGTGGACAGGGAATTGCGCAAGGATACGGACGCCATGCGCCGGCTCGTCCGCGTGAACGCGCTGCAGCGCCTGGTCATCGAACGATTGCCCGGTTTCGTCTGAGCCAGCGCCGTTTCAGAGGCGGCCGGCGACGACCTTTCCGCGTTTCAGGACGGCGCGCGCCAGGTTGCTGCCGAAACGATACATGAGATAATCCAGCGAGTCCGCCTCCCAGACAACCAGGTCCGCCAGTTTGCCGGGCTCGGTGCTGCCCACGGTTTCCGCCCTTCCGATGGCCGCCGCGGCGTTGAGCGTCACGGCGGTCAGGATTTCTTCCGGCTGCATGCGGTACTGCCAGGACGCCAGGTTCATGCATAGCTGCAGCGAATGGGAAGGGCAGCTCCCGGGGTTGAAGTCGCTGGCGACGGCCACCGGCACGCCGGCTGCAATCAGGCCCCTCGCGCGGGCGTAGGGCTTGCCCAGGTAGAAGGACGTGGCTGGCAGCAGGCAGGCGATGACGCCGCCCGCCTTCAGCGCCCTGATGCCGCTGTCCCGCATCGCGATGAGGTGCTCGGCGGAAACCGCGCCCAGTTCACCGGCCAGCTCGCTGCCGCCGATCGCGTCGATTTCATCCGCGTGGATTTTGCTCTGCAGGCCCGCCCTTTGCCCTGCCAGCAGGATTTCCCTTGCCTCTTCCGGCGAGAACACGCCGGTTTCGCAGAACACGTCGCAGAACTCGGCCAACCCTTCCCCGGCGGCCGCCGGGATGATTTGCTTAATAACGAGGTCGACGTAGGCGCGGCGGTCCGCCCGGTATTCCTCCGGCACGGCGTGCGCCGCCATCAGTGTGGGCACCAGGTCGACCGCATGGCTGCGGTTCAGGCGCTTCACGACGCTCAGCTGTTTGAGCTCGTCCCCGAGGCTCAGCCCATAGCCGCTTTTGGCTTCTGCGGTCGTCGTGCCCTGCCCCAGCATCCCGTCCAGGGCGAGGCCGGCTTTTTCAGCCAGCGCGTCCTCGCCGGCCGCCCGCGTTTCCCGGACGGTGCTGAGGATGCCGCCGCCCTTCGCCAGGATTTCCAGGTAGGGGACGCCCGACAGCTTCTGCTGCAGCTCGTGCGCGCGCC
>JAAZAQ010000050.1 GCA_012514225.1 Clostridiales bacterium
CCTTCGGCCTGTACGGCGTGGAAACCCAGCTGAAAAAGGCGCTCAGCCGCCGGGTATACTTGCCCTCGGGCGGCACGCTGCTGCTGGACCCCTGCGAGGCCGGGCTGGTCATCGACGTGAACACCGCGGGGGATACGGCCCGCGGCGGCGACCCGATGCTGCGGGCCAACCTGGAGGCGGCGGAGGAAATCGCGCGGCTGCTTCGCCTGCGGCGCGTTGGCGGCATCGTTTTGATTGACTTCATCGACATGAAGGAGGAGCGGCACCGGGACGCGGTGCTGGCGCGGCTGAAGGACGCCCTGCGGGACGACCGGACAGCGACGGAGGTGCTGGGCTTCACCCGCCTGGGGCTGGTGGAGATGACGAGGCGGCGAACGGAGGCCGCCCTGCCCGCCCAAAAAATGGCGGCGGGCGGGACAGGCGGCGAAGAACTGGAGGGCGGGGAAGCGGATGCGTGAGGCGGTCAGGCCGGTGAGCCGGGAGGAGATGGCGCGGCAGGCGGAATTTTCCGAGCGCGTCCGCGCGCGCGCGGACCGGCCGAAGACCTATCACCTCATCACCTACGGCTGCCAGATGAACGCCCACGACTCCGAGAAGCTGGCCGGGATGCTGGAGGGGATGGGAATGGCGCCGGAGGAAAGCCGGAAGGACGCCGACCTCATCCTGTTCAACACCTGCTGCATCCGAGACAACGCGGAGCGGCGGGCGATGGGCAACATCGTGTTCACCAAGGAAATCAAGAAGCAAAAACCCGGGCTGCTGGTGGGCGTCTGCGGCTGCATGCCCCAGCAGGAGGGCTTCCAGGAGCGCCTGAAGCTGCGATACCCCCACGTGGACTTCAGCTTCGGCCCGGGGGAGGCCTACCGGCTGCCCGAGCGTGTGCTGATGGCGCTGGAGGGGCGGCGGGAGGAAGCCTTCCGCGCGGGCGAAGACAGCACCCTGTACGAGGGCCTGCCCGTCCTGCGCAGCAGCCCCTTCTTCGCCTACCTGACAGTGATGTACGGCTGCGACAACTTCTGCTCCTACTGCGTGGTGCCCATGGTGAGGGGACGGGAGCGCTCGCGGGGGATGGCGGACATCCTGCGGGAAGCCGGGGCGCTGGCCCGGGACGGCGTACAGGAAATCATGCTGTTGGGCCAGAACGTCAACTCCTACCGGGACGAAGCGAGCGGCGCCGGTTTCGCCCGGCTGCTGCGCGAGTTGGAAAAGACCGGGATTCCCCGGCTGCGGTTCATGACCAGCAACCCCAAGGACCTGTCCTCTGAACTGATTGAGGAAATGGCGCGCAACCGCGCCGTGTGCCCCCACCTGCATCTGCCCGCCCAGTCCGGCAGCGACCGGGTGCTTCAGGCGATGGACCGCCGCTACACGCGGGAAACCTACCTGGAGCGCGTCCGGGCGCTGCGGGCGGCCATGCCGCACATCGGGCTGACGACTGACCTCATCGTCGCCTTCCCCGGGGAAACGGAGGAGGACTTCGGGCAAACCCTGCGCCTGGCGGAGGAGGTGCGCTTCGACAGCGCCTTCACCTTCATTTTCAGCCCCCGCAGCGGCACCAAGGCCGCCAAATTGCCCGGGCGGGTCCCGGAGGAGGAGGCGCGGGCGCGCATCCTGCGACTCAACGCCCTGCAGGAGGGCGTCACCCGGGAGGTGTTCTCCTCCCTCAACGGAACCCGCCACACGGCGCTGGCGGAGGGGGCGTCCCGCCGGGACGGCGGGGAACTCAGCGGCAAGATCGGCCGGGGCATCTCCTGCTCCTTCCAGGGCCCCCGGGAACTCGCCGGCACCCTCGTGCCCGTCCTCATCACGGGGCAGGGCAGCAACACCCTGAAAGCCAAACGGATTGAAGAATAGAAAGGAAAACCCATGAGCCAAGACATCCTGGACAAGGCCCGCGAGCTGGCCGAACTGATTTCCGCGTCCGAGGAATACCAAACGATGCGCGACCTGGAGGCCGAGGCCTCCGCCGACCCCGAGGTCTCCGACCTGTACGCGAGCTATGCCGACCTGCGCGACCAGATGCGCGCCCAGGCGATGGAGGAGCCCGACGGGGCGGACTTCGAAGAGCTGCGCGGCGAAATCGCGGCCATAGAGGAAGCCCTGGAGGGGCATGAGAAGATGCGCCAGGTCTCCCAGGCGCGCGCCGCCTTCAACCTGCTGATGGAGGGCGTCAACCGCCAGCTGCAGGCCGTCCTGACGGGCGACGAGCCGGAGGACTGGGAGGACGAGGGCTGCGGCAGCGGCGGGTGCGCCGGCTGCCAGGGCTGCGGCCCGCGCTGAGCGCAGGCGGCCGTCTGCCGGGGCAAGAGCCCCGGCAGACGCTTTTTGATGGGCGCGGTATGCTATAATATGGCTTGAAACGGAGCGGAACGATGGCTGACCTGACCCCGATGATGCGGCAGTACCTGGAATTGAAAGAGGAGAACCCCGACACCCTCCTCTTTTTCCGCATGGGCGACTTTTACGAGATGTTCTTCGAGGACGCCCAGACCGCGAGCCGGGAGCTGGAACTGACGCTGACGGGGCGGGACTGCGGGATGGAGGAGCGCGCGCCGATGTGCGGCGTGCCCTGGCACGCGGTGGACGGCTACGTCTCCCGCCTCATCAGCCGGGGCTACAAGGTGGCCATCGCCGAGCAGACGGAGGACCCGGCGAAAACCAAGACCCTGGTGAAGCGCGCGGTGGTGCGCATCGTGACCCCGGGCACCCTCTCGGACCCCGGCAGCCTGTCGGAGCGGGAGAACCGCTTCATCGCCGCCGCCTATCTGACCGGCCGCCGGGCGGGCGTCGCCGTATGCGACCTGACCACCGGCGAGTTCTTCGCCCGGGCGTTCCCGGAGGGGCCGGAGAGCGCCCTCGCCTGGCTGTCCGCCCACGCCCCCAGCGAGACGCTGACCAACGACCCGGAGCGGCTCGCCCAGGGCTTTGCGGGCTACGTCAGCCCGGTGCGTCCGGAAGCCTTCCGCCCGGCGCGCGCCCGGGACGCGCTCCTGAAACACTTCGGCGCGTCCTCCACGGAGGCGCTGGGAATCGAAAGGGGGGAGGAGCTGCTCCTTTCCCCCGCCGGCGCGCTGCTGGGCTACCTGAGCGACACCCAGAAGGTCGCCCTGCGCCACATCACGCGGCTGGACATCCGCCATCCGGAGGACGCGATGCCGCTGCCGGAGGCCACGCAAAGAAGCCTGGAGCTGGTGGAGAGCCTGCGGGGCAAAAGCGGGAAGGGCACCCTGCTCTCCGTCATGGACCGGACCGTGACCGCGATGGGCGCCCGGCTGATGCGCTCCTGGGTGCAGCGGCCGCTGCTGGACCGGGCGCAGATCGAGGGGCGCCTGGATTGCGTGCAGGCCTTTTTCGACAGCCCCCTGCTGCTGGAGGAGGCCGGCGCGCTCCTGAAGGACGTGTACGACCTGGAGCGGCTGCTGTCGCGGCTTAGCTACCGCACGCTGGGGCCAAGGGACTGCCTGGCGCTGCTGCGCGCCCTGCGCAAGGCGCACCAAGCAAAGGCGCTTCTGGAGGGGCTGCCCCAGGCGGGCTTCGCCGCCCTGAAGGAGGCGTTCCGGCCGCAGGAGGAAGCGGAGAGCCTGCTGGAAAAGGCCATTTCGCCGGACGCCCCGGCCCTGCTGTCCGACGGCGGCGCCATCCGGGAGGGCTACGACGCGCGGCTGGACGAGGCGCGCCTGGCAGCCCGGGACGGCCGCAAGTGGCTCAGCGACCTGGAGCAGCGGGAGCGGGAGGCGACGGGCATCAAAAACCTTAAGGTGCTCTACAACCGCGTCTTCGGTTACTTCATCGAGGTCACCAAGTCCAACTTCGCCCTGGTGCCGCCGCGCTACGTGCGCCGGCAGACCCTGGCCAACGCCGAGCGCTTCGTGACGGAGGAACTGGCGGAGCTGGAGCGCCGGGCGCTGGGCGCGCAGGAGGAGACGGCGAGGCTGGAGTGCGAGCTGTACGCGGAAGTGCTCGACCGGCTGACCCTGTCCGTGCGCGGGCTGCAGGAACTGGCGCTGGGGTTCAAGACCCTGGACGCCCTGCAGGGCCTTGCGCGCTGCGCGAAGGAAAACCGCTACGCCCGCCCCCGGCTCAACGGCGAGGGACGCCTCCACATCCTGGAGGGCCGCCACCCGGTGGTCGAGCGGGCGATGCCCGAGGGCGCCTTCGTGCCCAACGACACCCTGATGAGCCGGGAGGAGCGGCTGCTCATCGTAACGGGCCCCAACATGGCCGGGAAGTCCACCTACATGCGCCAGACCGCCCTCATCGCGCTGATGGCGCACATGGGCTCCTTCGTGCCGGCGGACAGCGCGGACATCCCCCTGATGGACAACCTCTTCACCCGCATCGGCGCCCAGGACGACCTGGCTTCCGGCCAGTCCACCTTCATGGTGGAGATGACGGAACTGAGCCACATCCTGCGCTCCGCCACGCCCCGGTCCCTGGTTATCCTCGACGAGATCGGCCGCGGGACGGGCACCCTGGACGGCCTGTCCATCGCCTGGGCGGCGGTGGAATACCTGGCCAGCGAGGAGCGCTCCGGCGCGCTGACCCTGTTCGCCACCCATTACCACGAGCTGAGCGAAATGGAGGGCGCGCTGCCGGGGGTGGTCAACCTGAGCGTGCTGACCCGCGAAATGGGCGACGAAGTGCTCTTTTTGCACAAAATCAAGCGCGGCGGGGCGGACAAGTCCTTCGGCGTCTACGTCGCGCGCATGGCGGGGGTGCCAAAGCCCGTCGTCTCCAGGGCGCGGGAAATCCTGGCGCGGCTGGAAGCCGGCAACATCACCCAGGACGCCATCGGGAAAAACATCCTGGAAAAACGCGCCGGCAAAAAGAACGAGCAGCTGGCGCTGCACGAGTACGCGCGGGCGGAGCTGGTGCAGGAGCTCGCCGGGCTGGACGTCCTGCAGATGAGCCCGATGGACGCGCTGAACCGATTGCTGCTGCTGAAGGAAAAGGCGCGGCGGATTTAGGAGGAAGGATGCCTGGAACCATCCGGGTGCTGCCCCAGGAAGTGGTCGCGCTCATCGCCGCGGGCGAGGTGGTGCAGCGGCCGGACGCCTGCGTGAAGGAGTTGGTGGAAAACAGCCTGGACGCGGGAGCCACCGTCGTCACCGTCGCGCTGGAGGGCGGCGGGCTGGACAGCATCCGCGTGACGGACAACGGCGCGGGCATCCAGCCGGAGGACCTGCGCCTGGCCTTTGAGCCGCACGCGACGAGCAAATTGGGGCGGGCGGAGGAGCTTCGCGGGGTGCGGACCCTGGGCTTCCGCGGGGAGGCACTGGCCTCCATCGCCCGGGTCAGCCGTGTCACCCTGACCAGCCGCCCCCGCGGCAGCGCCTTTGGCATGAAAGCCGTCAACGAGGGCGGGCAGATGGTTTCCATCGACCAGGCTTCCGGCGCCGAGGGCACCCAGGTGACTGTGCGCGACCTGTTCTACAACGCGCCGGTGCGGCGCGACTTCATGAAGAAGCCGCAGCGGGAAACCGCGCAGTGCGCCGAGCTGGTGGCGCAGCTCATCCTCTCGCGCCCCGACGTGGCTTTCCGGCTGACAGCGGACGGGAAGCAGCTGTACGCCAGCCCCGGGGACGGCAGCCTGGAGGGCGCCCTGCTCTCGGTCTACGGCGTGGAAACCGTCAAGGCGCTGAAAAAAGTGGACGGCGGCGGCCAGGGGCTGCTGGTCACGGGCTATGTGGGCGTTGGCGAGCAGTCGCGCGCCAGCCGTGCCCACCAGCACTTTTTCTTGAACGGCCGCGCGGTGCGCGGGCCGGCCCTGTCCCGCGCGGTGGAGGAGGCCTGCCGGCACCGGGTGATGATCGGGCGCTATCCCCTGTGCGCGCTGTCCCTTACCCTGCCGTTCGAGGCGGTGGACGTCAACGTGCACCCCAACAAATGGGAGGTGCGCTTCGCGAGGGAGCCGGAAATCATGCAGGCCCTGGGCCTGGCCGTGGGCGAGGCGCTGGAGGGGGCGCCGCTGGACAGCCCGCCGCCGCTTTTCCCGCCGGAGCCCGCGCCTGGATTCATCCCCGCCGTCGTCACGCGGGCGGAGCCCCCGCCGCCCCTGCCCAAAGAACCGCCGGCACCCCGCGCGCTGAAGGCCCGGGACGCCGCGCTGGAGGCGGCCCCTCCCCCGCCCCCGCCCCCGCCCGTAAAAGCGCCGGAGCCCGAGCAGCTGCATGCGCCCCAGGTGCCCCGCGCCGGGGAAAAGGCGGAGGTCATCGGGAACGCCTTCAACACCTACATCATCGCCCAGCAGGGCGACCGGCTGCTGCTGGTGGACCAGCACGCGCTGCACGAGCGGCTGCTGTTCGACCGGATGATGGCCAGGGGCCAGGAGGACCTGCCCTCCCAGATGCTGCTCGCGCCGGAGCTGCTGGAATTGGACTATCCCAGCCACCAGGCCTTCCTGGCCAACCGGGAGGACCTGGCGAAGGCCGGGTTCGAGGCGGAGGAGTTCGGCCCCCGCGCGGTGCGGCTGCTGAGCCTGCCGATGGAGCTGGGCCAGACGGCGGCGCGGCGCAGCTTCCAGGACGCGCTGGACGAGTTGCGCGCCCAGGGCGGCATGAGCGGCCACAGCCGGCGCGAGCGCATCGTCTTGGCCGCCTGCAAGCACGCGGTCAAGGGCGGGGAAGCCCTGCCGGAAGGCACGCTGCAGGGGCTGGTCGACCAAATGCTGCGGGAAGGCGTCACCCCCTCCTGCCCGCACGGGCGGCCCATCATCGTGCAGGTCACCCGGGCGGAGCTGGAGCGCCGCTTCCGCCGCATCCAGGGATGACAAAGCCGGGCGTCCTGGCCGTCACGGGGCCGACCGCCTCGGGGAAATCCGCGCTGGCGCTGGAAATCGCGCTGAAGCACGGCGGCGAAATCGTCTGCATGGACGCCCTGCAGGTCTACCGCGGCATGGATGTGGGCACGGCCAAGCCGACAAAGGGGGAGCAGGCCCTCGTCCCCCATCACCTGCTCGATGTGCGAGGCCCGGAAGAGCCTTTTTCCGCGGCGGAATACGCCCGGCTGGCGGAGGAGGCCATCGGGGGCATCCTGTCCCGCGGCTTGCCGCCGGTCCTGTGCGGGGGCACGGGGCTGTACCTGCGGGCGCTGCGCGGGGGGCTGGACTTCGGCGGCACGCCCTCCGACCCCGCCGTCCGCGCGAAATACCAGGCCGTCGCCGAACGGGAAGGCCGGGAAGCGCTCCACGCCCTGCTGAAAGAACGGGACCCGGAAACCGCGCGGGAACTGCACCCCAACGACCTGCGCCGCGTCGTGCGCGCGCTGGAAGTGCTGGAATTGACCGGGCGGCCCTTCCAGCCCCGGCAGGCGCCCCGGGCGGACGGCGGGAAGCGGCCGATGGCGGTCGTGGCCCTCGACTGGCCGCGGGACGCGCTGTACCGGCGGATTGACGAGCGGGTGAAGCGCATGCTTGACGACGGGCTGGCGGAGGAAGTGCGTGGCCTGCTGGATTGCGGCGTGAGCCCGCAGGCGCAGGCCATGCAGGGCATCGGGTACAAGGAGCTCGTCCCCTACGTTCAGGGGCATACAAGCCTGGAGGACGCGGAGGAACTGATGGCCCGGCGCACCCGCAACTATGCCAAGCGGCAGCTCACCTGGCTGCGCGCGGAGCCGGGCGTCCGCTGGCTGCCCGGGGACGCGGGCATGGCGCGGCTGGAGAGCGAAATCAAGCATATCATGGAGGGAACATGAGCCGGGACCTGGAAGCCCTGTTCGAGCGGGCGGAGCGCGACTGCGGCCCCGCCTTTTTACAGTTTGAGCGCACGGAGCGGGACGTCACCGCCCGGGTGCTGGACGCCTTCGAGCGCCACCGCGTGGCCGCCCGGCACTTCGCCCCCTCCAACGGCTACGGGTACGGGGACCTGGGGCGGGACACGCTGGAAGCCGTGTGCGCGGACGTATTCCAAGCCGAGGAGGCCATCCTGCGCCCCTCCCTGGCCAGCGGCACGCACACCCTGGCGGTCTGCCTGCAGGGGCTGCTGCTGCCCGGGGACGAGCTGCTGCTGGCCACCGGCAGCCCCTACGACACCCTGCGCGGCGTCATCGGGTTTTCCGGGGAGCCGGGAAGCCTCGCGGAAATGGGCGTCAAGGCCCGGACGGTGGAGCTGACCCCGGAGGGCGCGGTCGACCTCCCGAAGGTGCAGGACGCCATCGGCGAAAAGACGCGCGTCGTCTTCCTGCAGCGCAGCCGCGGCTACGCCCTCAGGCCGTCCCTCTCCCCCGGGGCGCTGGGGGCGGCCATCCGGGGCATCAAGGAACGCAGCCCCCAGGCCTTCGTGGTCGTCGACAACTGCTACGGCGCCTTCGTGACAAAGGACGAGCCCACCTTCCACGGCGCGGACGCGGCTTGCGGCAGCCTGATCAAGAACTTGGGCGGCGGCCTGATGCCGACCGGGGGCTATATCGCCGGCACCCGCAGGGCGATTTCCCGCATCGGGAACCGGCTGACCGCGCCGGGGGTGGGCCGGGAGATAGGCAGCTACGAGGGCGGTTACCGCCTGTTTTTCCAGGGGCTGTTCATGGCGCCGCACACCGTCTGCCAGGCCAAGAAAACCGCCGCGCTGGCCGCGCGGGTGGCGGAGCTGCTGGGCTTTACGGC
>JAAZAQ010000378.1 GCA_012514225.1 Clostridiales bacterium
CCCTTCGCGCTCAGCGCGTCCTGCAGCCGCTTTACCCGCTCCTGCGCCTGGGAGAGCGCCATGCCGTAGCCGGGGATGATGACGACAGACTTCGCGTCCTCCAGCCAGGCCTTCGCGTCCTCCAGCGTGGCGCCGGCCGGCGCCTCCGCCGGCTTGTCCCCTTCCGCCGGCACGGGTTCGGCTTCCGGCGCCGCGGACGGCCCCGCGGCACGCCCGAACAGCACCCCCGCCAGGCTGCGGTTCATCGCCCGGCACATGATTTGCGTCAGCAGCAGGCCGGAGGCACCGACGATGCCCCCCACCGCCACCAGCAGCACGTCGCCCAGCGCCATCCCCGCGATGGCCGCCGCGACGCCCGAGGTGGAGTTAAGCAGGCTGATGGTGATGGGCATGTCCGCGCCCCCCACCCGCACCGCGAACAGCCAGCCGAAGGCCAGGCCCAGCAGCGCCAGGGGCAGGCTGAGCAGGGCCGCGGACGCCGGGAACAGCGGCAGCAGGACCACCAGCGCCGCCATCGCGAGGGCGCTCAGCGCGCTGAACAGGGAATGCCCCGGCAGCACCCGGGGCTTCGGGGGCATCAGCCCGTGCAGCTTGGCCGCAGCGACCAGGGAGCCGGAAAAGGTCAATGCGCCCACCGCCAGCGCCAGCCCGGAGGAAACCACCTCGAACCCGCCCTTCGCCGCGCCCAGCGCCAGGGTCATCACAGCCGCGATTGCCGACGCCAGGCCGCCCAGGCCGTTGAGCAGCCCCACCATCTGCGGCATCTGAATCATCCTGACTTTGACCGTCATCCAGACGCTCAGCAGGATGCCGACCAGCAGCCCCAGGATGATGTAGGCGATGCTGCCCCGCAGGTCCGTCCGCGCCATCGTGAGGGCAATCGCCAGCAGCATGCACAGCGCGCTGAACCGGTTCCCCCGCGCCGCCGTCTTCACGTCGCTCATCAGCCGGATGCCGTACAGGACCCCGACGGCAAGAACGGCGCTGAGCACGTAATACAAACTGTCGCTCATCCCTGCCCCTCCCCGTCCTGCCCCCTGCCCCGGAACATCTTCAGCATCCGGTCCGTCACCCCGAAGCCCGAGACCACGTTGATGGTCGCCGCCACGATGCCCACGGCCCCGGCCACCCGGCCGACGACACCCCCAGCCAGCGCCGTCACCGCCAGCATACCCAGCAGCGTAATGCCCGACAGCGCGTTCATCCCGCTCATCAGCGGCGTGTGCAGCAGGCTGGGGACGGCGTGGATGAGCCGGTACCCCAGCAGCGTCGCGGCGAGGAAGACCAGAACCAGAATCACTTCCCTGCTCACAGGCCCATCGCCTCCCTTGCCCCCGCGTGCACCACCTGGCCGTCCACGGTGGTCAGGATGCCCCGCACGATTTCGTCATCCCTGTCCAGCCGCAACCGGCCGTCCTTCATCAGGTAGTCCACCAGGTTGTACAGGTTCATCGCGAACATGCGCGTCGAGCTTTCCGGCAGCAGGCCCGGGATGTTCTTGATGCCCACGATGTGCACCTTGTGAATCAGCGCGATTTCGCCCGGCGGCGTCAGCGCGCAGTTGCCCCCCTGGTCGATGGAGATGTCCACGATGACCGAGCCCGGCTTCATCGTCTTCACCATCTCCTCCGTGAGCAGAACCGGCGCCAGCTTGCCCGGTATCAGCGCCGACAGGAACACCAGGTCCATCTCCGGCAGCCGCTTCGCCAGCGCCGCGCGCTCCCGCTCCAGCAGCTCGCGGCTCAAGGACCTCGCATAGCCGCCCTCACCCACGCCCGCCTCCTCCGGCACCTCCACGTCGACGAGCTGCGCGCCCAGGCTCTGCGCCTGCTCCCGCGCGGCCGGACGGATGTCCGCGGCGAAGACCCGCGCGCCCAGGCGCTTGGCGGTCGCCAGCGCCTGCAGCCCGCCGACCCCCGTCCCGACTACCAGGGCGGAAATCGGCTTGATCATGCCCACCGCTGAAAAAATCTGCGGCACAAACCGCGGCAGCAGGTTGCAGCCCATCAGCACGCCCTTGTACCCCGCGCAGGTGGACATGCTCGTCAGCGCGTCCATCCCCTGCGCCCGCGTGATGCGCGGGATGCCGTCCAGGGTCAGCGACGTCACCCCCCGCTCCGCCAGGTGCCGCACCATCCCGTGGTTGGCCGGCGCTGCCGGGTGGATGAAGGTGATGAGGGTCTGCCCCCCGCGCAGCAGGTCCGACTCGTGGACGCCCAGGGCCTCGTTGAACTGCGGCTCCTTCACCTTCAGGATGAGCTCCGCCCGCTCGAACACCTGCCGCGCCCCCGGCACAATCTCCGCCCCCGCCGCACGGTACTCCCCGTCGTGAAAAAAGGCGCCTTCGCCCGCGTTCGTCTCCACCAGCACCGTGTGGCCCGCCGAAACGTACTTCGCGCAGGTCTCCGGCGTAGCCGCCACGCGGTCCTCCCCGTGCATGATTTCCTTCGGGATGCCGATCATCATTTTTGTTTCCCCCTATGCTCCTGTGCTGGCCTGAGTATAACCGGAAAACGGAAAAAATACAAGATTCATACTTTATGCACCGGCTGGCGGCAGGAACCCGCCGCGCGTTGAATTTCCTTGACTTTGCGGAGGCTTGGCGTATGATGGTTCCGCTTCGATTACACGATCAGGAGGCCCCATGCGCCCGCGCTCCCGACAAAACCTGAAAATCGAGTCCATCCTCGCCGGCGTGTATTCCTCCTACTGGACCTCGGTCGCCGCTTTTTCCGGCTTCATGGCGATTTACCTGTCCCATTACGGGTTTTCCGATACGCTCGTCGGGCTGACGGCCTCCCTGATTTCCCTGGTCGCCATCGTGTCCCAGCTGGCGCTCACCTCCTTTCTGGACGCGCGGCCCCACGCGCGCATCCGGCGCGCCATCACTGCTGTCTATTTCGTATTCCTGGCCCTGGTGGCGGCGCTGGCGCTGCTCCCGATGCCGACGATCGCCATGCTGCTGGTTTACGCGCTGGCCGGGGGCCTGTCCAACACGCTGCCGGCCCTGTTCAACGCGCAGGCTTTCCAGTTCATCAACATCGGCGTGCCGCTGCGCATCGGCTGGTCCCGTGGCATGGGCGCCATCACCTACGCCGTGGTCGCGTTCTACCTGGGCCGGCTGCTGGAAAGCGCGACCCCCGGCATCCTGATGCCCATCTGCCTGGTGCTGTCCGTCATCGCCATCGCGGCGGTCCTCCTGGTCCCCCATCCGCAGGAGGCGGCGCAGGACGAGGCAATCCCCTCGCTCGCCTGGCACGCGCCGCGCACGAGCCTGCGCCGGCTGCTGGCCTCCAACCGGGTGCTGCAACTGTTTTTACTCTCGGGCATCTTCATGAACGCGGGGCAGAGCAACGTCTTCATCTTCCTGACCCGCATCGTGGAGGCGAACGGCGGCGGCAAGGCCGACCTGGGTCTGGCGATGTTTATCCAGGCGGGGGTGGAGATGCCGGCGATGCTGCTGAGCTCCTGGCTGCTGGCAAGGTTCAGGGCGCGGGCGATCCTGACCTTCTCCCTGATGGCCTACGTGCTCAAGCACACCGTCATCTACGCCGCCGGGGGCCTGGCCGGCGTCTACCTGGCGATGGCGCTCAGCCTGCTGTGCTTCGGGCTCTACGGCGTCACCGCGATGTTCTTCGCCAACGACGCCGTCCGACACAACGAGAAGGCGCGCGCCCAGGCGCTAGTCAGCGCGACCGGCGCGGTGTCCGCGATGGTCGGCAACCTGACGGCCGGGTGGGTCGTGGACACCTACGGCATCGGCCGGCTCAACCTGCTGTGCCTGCTGCTGCAGGTGGTGGCCTTCGCGCTGATGCTGCTGTGCGCGGGGCTGCAGGCCCGGCAGGAAAAGCATCCGGAAGCGCATTTGAGGGAAGCGTAAAACGGCGGTCAGGGGGCTTTCCCCTGACCGCGCGGTGCCGTTTTGATGATTGATTCCGGATACGCCTAACCTCACTCGTATTCCAGGTTCACCAGGCGCATTTTCTCATCCGCGCGCCGGATGAAGTCGTCCAGGGTGACGGCGCCGTCGTAATACTGCTGGAGCAGCGCGTCGTCGCCCAGCAGCGCGCGGCGCTGCACGTTCATCCGTCCGTCCATCACGTAGATTTTCGCGATGAGCCCGTGCATCCACGACAGCTCCTCCCCGGTGACGAGGTTGCGCAGCGTTTCCTTCAGGCGCCCGTACTGCTCCTCCATGTACTTCACGTCCTGAAGGGCCGTGCTCTTCTGCGCGCCCTCGAGGGATTCCGCCCGCGCGCGTGCTTCCTCCAGGCTGGTTTCATACCGTTCCAGCGCCTTCCCGTAATCCGGGTTGGGGAGGGTCTGCGTCTGGCTGGGGCTCATGGCCGCCCGGTCCACGGGGTTGAGCCTGCCGACGAAGCGCTCCGTGAAGCGCAGGGCCGCGTCCGGGGCGGCGGTCGTCGACATCACGGCCAGCAGGGCCAGGTCCGCCTGAACAAAGGCGGGGCCGTCCGGGTCCGCTGTCGGCAGCACGAGGGGCAGCTGAAACCGCTCGCCGTTGTTGTTCAGGTTTGTCATGAAGCGGGGCTCGTAGCCCATGCCGGTCGAGAACAGCGGCTTTTTGTTGTACATCTCCTCCGCCAGCTTCGCGCTCTCCGGGTTCTCCCAGTCGATTTCAAAGTTGAGGTCCCCGTAGTCCAGATTGTCGGCGCGGCTCATCAGGTCCCTGAACTCCGGGGTATCGAACCGCAGGGTTTCCCCCGCGCCGAAGCGGTTGTCGATGTAGCGCTCCAGCGCCTGGCCGCGCAGGAAGTCCCGGACGTTGAACGTGTCGGAGAAAAGGACGTAGTCCGGATGCTCCGCGCCAA
>JAAZAQ010000379.1 GCA_012514225.1 Clostridiales bacterium
CCGGGGCGCACGCCGGAGAGCAGGTACTGGCCGCCGCTGTCGCTGGAAGACGTATACGCCTCCTGTGTCCGGAGGTTGGTCATCCTCAGCGTTGCGCCGGGGAGGCGGGGGTCCCCCCCGTCCGGCAACCCGTCGTTGTTCAGGTCATAAAAGGCGAAGCCGGAAACGACGCCGGTTTGAACGGCGAATAGCGGTTCAAGCGATAGCCTGTCGCTGGCCTTGACCTCCAGCCTGCCGCTGAGCAAGGCGGTTTCGTCCGTCAAAGGCTTGCTGTACTTCGCGCCTTCCGGCAGCGTCAGCTTCAGCTGGTATGTTCCGGGAAGGGCGCCCTTGAGCGAGAACGACCCGTCCTCGCCGGTGACGGCGACCGTGTGTTCCGACACCGGCATGCTGTCCTCGCCGACGAGTTCGACTTGTACGCCCGGCAGCCCGCCCATCGCGCCGGAGAACCCCTCCTCCTCGTCACCCAGCAGCACGGCCCCGTCAATTACGGCGGAGCGGAAAGCGCCGGCGTCCATCCCATCCAGGTGCTGGCCGGGCGAAAGCATGACGGCATCCGTGCGCCCGTAGGCAGGCGTCTGCTCGGTGACATGGTTGACCATGCCTGTTCCCGCGGGATAGGGGTTGGAGAACACATAGGGCGAGACCAGGTCGAACTGCACCGTATACGTGGACGGCACCAGGTTCTCCAGCAGGTAGGCGCCTTGTTCATCCGTCTGCGCCTGCGCCGCGGTTTGCCCCTGCGCGTCCACCGCTTTCACGCTGAAACCCTGGAGGAAGCCTTCACCCTGGGCGTGAACGCCGGACAGGTCGCTGTCTTCAAAGAGTGTGCCCGATATGGATGCCGGCAGGGTGACGCCGGCCTGGAGGAGCAGCCGTTCACCCGGCTGGAGCGACCGGACGACGGTCAGGGAGGACGTCGCGGACACGGCGTGAAATGCGTTCCCGTCTTCCCCGCCAGCCACGGAGAAAATCTGCCCGTCCGGCAGGGTGACGCGGATTTCGACCTCCCCGCTTCTCACGCGGGGGAGCAGGGCGGCGCCGGACGCGTCCGTGAGGGACTCCGCCGCCGCCTCCCCCTTATTCAGCGCCTCGGCTTTCGCGCCGGAGAACGCGGGTTCCCCCTCGTCCCGGACGCCGTTGACGTTTCCGTCATGGAAGGCGACGACCTGGACGCCGGAGGCCGGCATCACGCCGATGGGTTCCGGGCGCGTGTCCTCCCCTTCCCGGACCTGAACCGGTGCGCTTTGGCTGCCTGAAAAGCCGTCGTGGAACAGCGATGGGCTGCCGTCAGGGACAAACATCGCCCCGTCCGGCAGTGTTGCCGTCAGCGTGTATTCTCCCGCCTGCAGAAAGTTGAAGGAATACTCCGGCGCCGCGGTTGTGACCAGGGTCCGGCTGACGCCCAGCGCCTGGTGGGTCAGCGTCAGCTCGATGCCCGGCAGGCCGCCCTCGCCGTCGGATTGCCTGCCGTCCATGTCCCCGTCCATCCAGACGCGGCCGGTCAGGGTGCCGGACAGCACGCCGCCGACGCCGACGCCGAGGCTTTTTTCCAGCTCAAACGGCTCCGAGACCCCCTCGTTGTTCTCCGTAGGGGGGATGACGTTGTAGAACGGGTTGATTTTCTGCCCCAACGGGCCGATGATGTAGGGCTCCGGCATGACCGCCTTGAGGCGGTACGCGCCCGGCGTCAGCCCGCGCATCTGGGCGAAGCCTTCGCGGTCCGTAACCGCCTGGGCGATCTCATACGCAACGCCCTGCCAGTCAAACAGAAGGGTCAGCGCGACGCCCCTCAGCAGCGGCTCGCTGCTGAAACGGCCGCCGTTCATGTTTTCGTCGCCGAAGGCGATCACGTTCAAATAGGCGCTCCGGCGGCTGGCGCCAATCGGCAGTTCCAGCTGCTGTGCTTCCTGAAGCGTGAACGGGGCGGTGCGGCCGTTGTTCCCCATCGCGGGAAGCGCCGCGTTTCCGCCTTCCGCAAGGCGTGTAAAGAAAAACTCGTCCGGTAAAAGGACGACCAGCCGGTATTCGCCGGCCCCGACGCCGGAAAAGGAATACCTGCCGTCTTCCCCGGTTTTCTGGACGCCCGAAACGCTCTCGCGTCCGTTCAAAACCGACATCAGGGTGACTTCCGCCCCTTCGACGAATTTCCCGCCTTCGTCCATCAGGCCGTCGCC
Organism: Clostridiales bacterium; assembly: GCA_012514225.1. GTDB lineage: Bacteria > Bacillota > Clostridia > Christensenellales > Aristaeellaceae > UBA6115. The sequence continues at coordinate 2,178 of JAAZAQ010000379.1, forward strand.
GTCGCCGTCCAGGAAGACCTGACCTGATACCGACGCGCCCTGCGCCGTCGCGACCAGCGAAAACAGGATGAACAGGGCGATGAGCGCGCCCAGCGCGGAGAATCTGATGCGTCGATGGTTCTGCACTGCGAATGCCTCCATGTGGTCGTCGGTTTTACTGGATGCCGCTGATTCCCAGCCCCAGCATGGTTTCCAGGGCGTACGGCCCGGCTGTACCCGCGTGCTCGCCGGAAGGAACGAACACGTTGAAAAACACGTTGTCCTTCGCGCCGCGTGGCCCGATGCGATAGGGACGGGGAAGGGCGGCCTGCATCCGGTAGGTCGCCGGGGTCAGGAAGCGGAACTGGGCGAAACCGTTTTTGTTCGTCAGGGCTTTTGCAATCACGTACGTCTCATCCAGCCACCTGTACGTGATGGTGACTTCGACGCCTTGTAGCATGGGTTCCGTGCTGTAACGGCTGCCGTTGAGGTTTTTATCCTCGAAAGCGACGAAATTGAAATAGGCAGGCCGGATTGTCGTTCCCACCAGCTTCTCGGCTGCTTCCCCGTCCTTCAAGGAAAAGACCGGCGTCCTTCCCCGGCTTCCCTGGGCGGGAAGCGCGGCGCTCCCTCCCTCTACAGGCTCGATAAAGTAGTTGCGCGCCGGTAACTGGATATCGAGATAATACGCCCCGGCGTCCAGTCCCTCGAAGGCGTACGTGCCGTCCCGCCCGGTTTCGACCGTTTCAAGGGCCTGTTCGGCGCCGCCAGTTACGCTTGTCAGGGTGATTTTCACGTCGGGAACCGGGCGTTCGCGCGCTTCCGCCAGTTTGCTGCCGTTCACGTCACGGAACACCCGTCCTGTGACGGAGGCGCCCTGCGCGAACGCCGGTGAAGAAGCCGCCAGTGCGAAAACCACGGCGGCAAACAGGCAAATAACGCGGGAACCGTTCCTCATTTCAAGCCTCCTGGTTTTCTTTCTCCGTCAGGATGGTAATGGTACCGGGTTTGCGTTCGTGCGCGGGTTTGTCGTCCGTCGGGTATCCGATGGCGACGGCGATGACGAAGGAATAGCCCTCGGGAAAGCGAAGCAGTTTTTCCAGCGCCTTTCCTTCCCTGCCTGTGAAAGCGTCCCGTGGCATGCCCAGGATGACGCTTCCCAGCCCCATGCTTTGTGCTGCCAGCGCGAGCGTCTGCGCGGCGATGCCGCAGTCAATCGGCGCGTAGGAACGGCTTTCAGGCGCTGAAATAAAGAAGACTGTGGGCGCGTGGTAAAAGATCTGGAACCCCTCGCTGTCATACCGCGGGCTTCTGTCCTCCCGGTCGCGCAGCATCGCCGCGGCCTCTGCCGCACGATGGACCCTGTTTAACAACCCCTGGTCCTGCACGACGGTATAATGCCAGGGCTGGAAGTTGTTGGCGGACGGCGCGGACAGCGCGGCCTCCATCAGGGCGTCCAGCTGCTTGCAGCTGATTTGCCTGGCGTCGTAGGCGCGGTGGGAGCGACGCTGCGCGATTGCGCGGAGCACCTCGTTTTCCATAAAGCCCTCCTGTTTGATGGCGGGGCAGGACATGTTACACTGGCCGCGGAGGAATGCCGATGAAAGACAGCGACTGGATGCGGGAAGCCCTCAGGCTGGCGGCAGAGGACCCGATGGAGGTCCCCGTCGGGGCGGTCATCGTCCGGGACGGTATCCTGATTTCCGGCGCACGCAACCGCCAGGAAGCGGGCAGGGACGCGCTGGCCCACGCCGAGTTGCTGGCCGTCCGCCGCGCGCAGGAAGCGCTGGGTGCCGCCAGGCTTGACGGATGCACGATGTACGTGACCCTGGAGCCCTGCCCGATGTGCGCGGGCGCCATCATCCTCTCCGGCCTGGAACGGTGCGTGTTCGCGGCTTTTGACCGCCGGTACGGCTGCTGCGGAAGCGTATACGCATTGCCGATGGACCCGGTCTTCCCGCGGCGGGTCGCCTGCGAGGGCGGCTTGCTGCGCGAGGAGGCGGAAGCGCTCCTGGACCGGTTCTTTGCGCGGCTGCGGGAACGCGGCGGCAACCCGGAAGCCTTGCCCGGCCTGCCGCCCGAAGAAGTATACCATCGGCGGGATGGGCTGGCAAATCCTTGACAGTGCGCACATGCGCGGATAGAATGATGCGCAACATGGAAGAAGAGGTGAACGGAATGAAAATTAAAACCCTGGCTTCGAGGGACTTGAAGGCCAGCCTGGAGAACGGCGGTTGCGGCGAGTGCCAGACCTCCTGCCAGTCCGCGTGCAAAACGTCCTGCGGCGTCGCGAACCAGCCCTGCGAGAAGGAAC
>JAAZAQ010000051.1 GCA_012514225.1 Clostridiales bacterium
CCACTCCTTGCCGATCGGGCTGGCCTTGGCCATGCCGTATTCCGGCCCCTTCTCCAGCTTGGTCTTCAGGCCTTCGGGCACCTCCACCGGCTTGCCCTCCAGGCTGAACTGGATTTTGGTCTGCTGCACGTCCCAGGTGACGGACTGGATTTTGCCCTCGGCGTCCAGCACCAGGCTGCACACGGTGGTGTTGACCTGCGCCGCGCCGGCCTTCTCGGCGGTGGCGTCGGCGAGGGAGCCCACGGAGGTCACCATGCCCAGGCCGTGCTTGATGGCGCCGGCCGCGGGGGGCGCTTCTGTTTCAGCGGGAACGGCGGCCTTGGCGGCTTCCAGGTCGGCGGTCAGGGTGCCCGCCTGCGCGGTCAGCTCGTCGACCTTGGCCTGCAGCTCGGTGCCGGCGGCCTCGGCGCCGGACTGGGCGGCCTTGGCCGTCTCCAGGTCGGTGGTCAGGGTGCCGATTTGCGCGGTCAGCTCGCCTTCCCGGGTTTTCGCGGCGTCAAGCTCCGCCTTGACGGTTTCCAGCTCCTGGGCCAGGGTCTGCGCCTGGGTTTCCAGGTCGGTCTTTGCCTTCAGGGCGGCTTCCTGGTCGGTGCTCATCGTGGCCTGCAGGCTGGAGTAGGTGGTTTCCAGCTCGCCGACCTTGGTCTCCAGCCCGGCTTTGGCCGCCTCCAGTTCGCCGGCTTTGGCCTCCAGCTCTTTCACCTTGGCTTCCAGGTCCGTTTTTTCCTGCTGCAGGGCTTGACCGCTGGCGGTCAGGGTCTCCACCTGCTTCGTCAGTTCAGCCGCCTGGGTTTCAAGCCCGGTTTTGGCGGCATCCAGCTCGGCCCTGGCAGCGTCCAGCTCCGCGATGCGCGCGTCCGCGTCGGCTTTCGCCTGCACCGCGGCCTCCAGGTCTGCGGTCAATTGGCCCTTCTCGCTGGTCGCCGTGTCCACCAGCGCCAGCAGCTCCGTGCTCTTGGTCTCCGCGGCGGTTTTGGCCTTTTCCGCGTTCTCCAGCATCAGTTTCAAGCCCAGCGCCCGGGCGCCGCCGTCCTTGACCGCGGCGTCTAATTGCGCCTGCAGCTCCTGGGCTTTCTGGTCGGCTTCGGCCGCGGAGGTCTCCACCAGCGTTTTAGTATCCGCGAGCTCCGTTCCGGCGGTTTTCAGCTCCTCCTGCGTCTGGGTCAGCTGGGCCTTGGCGTCCGCCAGCTCCCCCTGCGTTTGGGTCAGGCTGGCATTGACATCCGCCAGGTCCGTCCCGGCTTTTGTCAATTCTTCCTGCGTCTGGGTCAGTTGGTTTTTGGTGTCCGCCAGCTCCTTGTTCGCATTGTTCTTCTGGCTGACCAGCACGCCGATGCCAATCGCGGCCGCCAGCACGACCACTGCCAGGAGTATCGCCAGTTTCTTCATCGTGTCCTCCTTCTGTCCTTTCGCTGCGGGTTTCGCTCATCCCTCCGCGCCGGCCAGCGCGCGCAGTTTGTCCTCGTCAAACCCGGCGATCACCGTGTTTCCGCTGCGGATAAGCGGCGACACCAGGAAACGGGGGTTTTCCAGCACGTAGCCGACGATGGTTTCCAGGTCCTGGGTGTAGGCTACCGGGTGCGACCGGACCTTCAGGTCGCCCAGGTCCAGCGCGGAGCGAATGCCCGCGCCGCGGAGCAGCAGTTCCGCCTCCCTCCTTCCCAGACGGTGCCTTCCCAGGTCCAGAGACTGGAAGGCGACGCGGCGCTCCTTGAAGAAACGCTCCGTCTTTTGCGTGTCGAAGTTCCGTTTATGCCAGTAAACCTGTATGCTCATGCGGCTTACGCTTCCAGCAGTTCCTCAAAGGGCAGCTCTATCCGGTTGCGCCCATCGTCCCACAGGCGCTCCAGGCGGTAGTAGGCCCGCGCGTCGGGCTTGAAGAGATGCACGATGACGTTCTGGTAGTCCATCACCAGCCAGGCGGCGTCCGTCCGGCCTTCCACCCGGCGGGGGATAAGGCCTTCCTGCGCCAGCTGCTGCTCCAGGTGGTCGGCTAGACCGCGCACGTGCAGGGCGTTGCGCCCCGTCGCGATGACCAGGTAGTCCGTCAGCACCGTGAGCTGCGCGACGCGCAGGGCGACGAGGTCTTCCGCTTTCCGGTCGTACAGGAGCCGTGAAATCCGCAGGGCCAGGTTTTCTTCCGACAATTTCATTTCCCCTTTCTCTATGTGAATGGGAGCGCCCGGCGCCCCGTTCGTTCTATTGGGAGTGTACCCGCCTCACCCGCGGGCGAGCCGGAAACGCAGGTCCTCGATGGCCTCCAGGCTCAGCGGGCTGTCCTGCCCGCCCTTGCTGCGCACGAAGTCCTGCGTGCCTGTCAGGCTGGTCAGCGCGGCCAGCCGCAGGTCGGTCTCCGCCTGCTGACGCACCAGCGCCACCCCCGGGTAATCGCGCGCCGGCTCGACGGCGTCGGCCACGAACAGGGCCAGTTCCACCGCGCCCATCCCCGCCCGGCCCGTGGTGTGGTAGCGGATGGCGTTTAAGATGTGCGTGTCGCTGACGTGGTAGCGCATCCGGGCCAGGTGCGCGCCGACCAGCCCGTGCAGCAGGGCGTTGCTTGCCAGCACCTGCGGGTCGCGGGTCAGCCCCGCGGAGCGGGCGATGGCCTGAAGACGGGGCAGTTCCATGCATTTGGCGCAGTCGTGCAGGATGGCGGCCACCCCCACCTTCTGCATCGGCGCGCCGTGCAGGCGGGCCAGGCGCGCGCCCTCCCGGCGGACGCCCAAGGTATGGCGGAACCGGGCGGGGGACACCGCCTGGCGCACCATGCGCGCGTAGTCCGGCTGGTACAGGCCGTTGGCGGCGATGTATTCCGCCACCTGCGGCGGCAGCATCCCCGGCGCGTCGGACAGCAGCCGCAGCTGCGCGCGGACCTGGCCGGAGGACATGAACACGGCGCCGGCGGGCAGCACCTGCGCGTCCGCCCCGTGCCCCTTCAGGAAATCCGTCAGCGCGCTGGCGTCGTAGCCCGCCCGCGGGTAGACGGCGAAAGAACAGATAGAAAACAGCTCCGCCGCGTCCTTCCAGGCGGGAATCCCGGACAGTTTGTCCGCGCCGACAATATAAACCAGCTGTGCGTCCGGGTACTTCCCGCGCACGGCGCGCGCCGTGGCTGCCGCGTAGCGCGGCGCGGCCTGCAGGTCGGTGTCGCTGACGTCAAAGCCCCGCAGTTCCCCGACGGCCAGCTCCAGCATCCGGAGGCGGTCCGCGGCCGGTGCCTCAGGCTCCCGCAGCAGCGGCCTGCCGTAGGGGAGGAACAGCACGCGCTCCATGTGAAGCGCCTGCAGCGCGGCAAGGCCCACGGTGATATGCCCGATATGAACAGGGTCAAAGGCTCCGCTGAAGATCCCTATTCGCCGCACCGTTTGCTCCTTTGGCTTGCTTCCGGCCTTATTATACACGAGGTTGCGCCGCCGGGAAAGGCCAAAACGTCCGGGGCGGAACCCGTTGGCAACAAAAGCGGGGCGTTTTCGCGAACAGCGAAAGC
>JAAZAQ010000052.1 GCA_012514225.1 Clostridiales bacterium
AAATGCCGCTGCGCGACCTGCTGTACGGCCTGATGCTGCGCTCGGGCAACGACGCCGCCAACGCGGTCGCCGTGCTCTGCGACGGCTCGCTGGAGGGGTTTGTGGGGCGGATGAACCAAAGGGCGCGACAGATGGGGCTGGACGGCACGCAGTTCCGCAACCCCCACGGCTACCACGACCCGGAGCATTACACCACCGCCCGCGACCTGGTCACCCTGGGCATGTACGCGATGCAAAACCCCGAGGCGGAGGCGATTTCCTCCGCGCTGCGGCACATGATGGCGCCCACCGGCAAGCGCGGCGCACTGGCCCTGAACACCGCCAGCGAGCTGCTCCTCCCCGCGGCGCCGGCCTTTTACCCCGGCGCCCTGGGCATCAAGAGCGGCTATACCAGCCTCGCGGGCTTCTGCTATGTCGGGGAAGCCCGGCGGGGCGACGCGGTGCTGTACGCCGCCATCCTCAATAGCCGGACCCGCAACCGCGGCTGGGCGGACATGGCGCGGCTGTTCGACTACGGGTTCGCCCGGCTGTCCCGCTAACCCGTTGAAGCAGTAACGGCAACCAATCCGTGCCGAAAAGAAGCGCCGATTCAATCGGCGCTCCAGACTGTCGAAAAAGGTCCGCAGACCTTTTTCGATTCGGAAGATTGCTGCGGAATGTTTTCGCTGTTCGCGAAAACGCCCCGCGCGTCCGGCAGAGCCGGACGACACGATTGTAACCGGTGGGCTGCCGCCCCCCGAAGCCCCCTGCATCATAGTCTAAGTAAGGCTTTTTGACAGCCCGAAGCGCCGATTCAATCGGCGCTCCTTCATTTACCCGCTTTACCCTATGGCGCGGGGGTGGCCGGCCGCCGTTTGAGCCGCCGGCCGGCGCTGTAGTCGCTGAAGTAGTCCAGCACCATGACCAGCAGCAGCACGCCGCCCCAGATGAGGGAGATGTAATAGCTGGAAATCTGCGGGAAGCGGTTGATGCCGGTCTCCAGCAGCCGCAGCAGGAAGATGGCCAATACCACGCCGCTGATGCGCCCCTTGCCGCCCGCGGGGCTGACGCCCCCCAGCACGACGATGAGGATGCACTGCAGCACATAGACCGAGCCGTAGTTCGCGCGGGCGGAATTGTAGTTGGCCAGCATGATCATGCCGCCCAGGGCCGCGCAGATACCGGACAGCATGTAGGTTTTGACCAGCAGCCGGTCGTTTGAGAGGCCGGAGAACCGCGCAGCGGTCGCGTTGGTGCCCAGCAGGTAGATTTTCACCCCGTAGGTCGTTCGGTTGAGCAGGAACCAGATCACCAGCGCCACGGCCGTGAATACGATCAGCTGCACGGGAATCAGGTTGCCCAGCACCTTGCTGTTGATGGCCGTCGCGTACCCGATGGGCAGTTTGCTCACCGCGTTGCCGTTGGTCAGGACAATCGCGACGCCCGTGAACAGCTCGCTGGCGCCCAGCGTGGCGAGGATGGGCGGGATGCGCACCTTGCTGACCAGCAATCCGTTGAAGACGCCCAGCACGGCGCCGACCGCCATCGCCAGGGCGAACGCCGCCGGGATGGCGTAAGCGGGCAGGCCGCCGTCGGGCAGGGCGACGGCCTTGAGGAAAAAGGCGGTCAGGATGGCCGCCAGGTTGGCGATTCCCACGGTGGACAGGTCGATGCCGCCGGTCACCATGCACAGCATCACGCCCAGGGCCATCAGGCCGAACTCCGGGAACTGGGACGCCATCGTCTGGAAGTTGATCAGTGTATAGAACTTCTCAAACCGCGTCAGCGCCATGAAGACCATCCAGGCCAGGATGACGGCGACGAGCCGGAAAACGTGCCGGTTCCCCGCGTAGAGGGTTGAAAGGGTGCCCTTCGGGCGCGCCATGCCGCTCATGCTTTCGCCGCCTCCTGCGTCAGGTTCCGGTTGGCCGCCAGGCGGTTGGCGCGGACGACCTGCATCGCGCTCACGCCCGTGCCGATGACAATCAGCGCGCCCACGAACACGCTCTTCCAAACCGTCGGGATGCCGATGAGAATCATCGAGTTCTCCACGATGACAATCAGCAGCGTGCCCAGCATGCAGCCGGTAACGGAGCCCGCGCCGCCGGTGATGGCGGTGCCGCCCAGAACGACGCCCGCGATGATGTTCATCTCCATGCCCAGCATGTTCGTCGGATGGTTCTGCTGCATCATGCAGGTGCGGATGAGCCCGGCGGCGCTGGCAATCATGCCGACGATGACGTAGAGGAAAAACTTGGTGCGGCGGGTGTGGAAGCCGGCGCGGTGCGCGCTGACCTCGTTTCCGCCCATCGCGTAGATGCCCCGCCCGAAATACGTGTACCGCATCAGAAAAAACACCAGGAGAACGACGGCCGCGAAAATCAGGAAGGAGACCGGCATCCTGGAGGACAAGCCCGATACGGGGTTGGTGGCGACGAACAGCGCGTCCGTGCCGAACTGCCGCATGCCCTCGGGGATGACGGCCAGCTGGACGGAGTTGAGCGCCCCCTGCATCAGCCCCTTGAAGACGCTGGAGGTGCCCAGGGTCACAATCATCGCCGGCAGGCCGAAAAAGCCGATGAACACGCCGTTGACGGCGCCCAGCGCGGCGCCCATCACCAGGGACATCGCCATCGGCAGCCAGATGCCGCCGGTATACCCCGCGTCCAGGAGGTATTTCGTCGTGGCGTAGGAGGTGAGTGAGGCCAGCGCGGGAAAGGAAACGTCGATTCCCCCGGAGACAATCACCATATAGATGCCCAGCGCGAACAGCCCCGGGACCACCATGGCCGACGCGATATCCACCAGGTTGTTGGCGGTGAAGAACTGCCCGGAGCGCACCTCGATGAGCAGGCAAAGCGCCAGGAGCACCAGGAAAATATACGGTTCGTTCCGCCTTGTGAGCCGCCTTAGCCACTGTCGCATCCGGGCGCCTCCTACATCATGTGCGAGAGAATCAGTCTCTCGTCCGCGTCCCGCGTATCCATTTCCTTCCGGATGCGGCCGGACTTGAGCACCAGCACGCGCGAGCAGTTCTCCAGAATCTCCGGCAGGTCGTCGGAGATGATCAGGATGCCCATGCCGCCCCTGGCCAGGTTCTGCAGGATTTCATGGATGTCGTGCTTGCTGCCGATATCCACGCCCACCGTCGGCCCGGAAAGCACCAGCACGTCCAGGTTGCATGCCAGCCATTTCCCCAGCACAACGCGCTGCTGGTTGCCGCCCGACAGCGTCTGGCAGGCGTTCTTCGGGTCGGGCGTCGCGATCTTGAACTCGTCGACCAGCCGCCGGATTTCATCCCTGCGCTTCGTCCGGTCGATGACGGACAGCGGCCCGGCCAGCCGGTCGACCTCCGCGATTACCAGGTTGTCCTCGATGCTCCGCGGCAGGAACAGCCCTTCGGACAGCCTGTCCTCCGGCACCAGCCCCAGTTTGCCGCGCACGGCGTCCCGCGGCCTGCGGATGTCGGTTTTCCGGCCCTTGAGCCGGATTTCCCCGCTGTCAGCCGGCCTGACGCCAAACAGCGCCAGCGCCAGCTCGCTGCGCCCGGAGTCCAGCAGCCCCGTGACCCCGACGATTTCCCCGGCATGCAGCGCAAAGCTGACGTCTTCGAAGAACCCCTTCGCCGTCAGGTTTCTCACCTCCAGCAGCGGTTCCTTGGATACCTGCTCCGGGACGAACTGCTGCGGGGCGAACTCGCGGCCGGTCATATAATAGGTGAATTTATTGGAATCCAGCTCCCGGGTCTCCCCGGTCTTCACCAGTTCCCCGTTGCGGAATATCGTGAAGCGCTCGGAAATCTCGAACACCTCGTTGAGCTTGTGGCTGACGAAGAGGATGGAGATGCCCTGCGCCTTGAGCTTCAGGATGATGTCGAACAGCGCCTGCACTTCCTTGCGCGTCAGCGCGGTCGTCGGCTCGTCCATGATGATGAGCCGGGCGTTGAACATCAGGGCACGGCAGATGGCGACCATCTGCTTTTGCGCGACGGACAGCGAAGACACCGGCGCGTCCAGGTCCACCTCGAAGTTGATTTTCGCCACCGCCTCCCGGGCGATTTCTCGCATCCGCTTCCAGTTGACCAGCCTGCGCTTCTGCGCCAGCTCGCTGTTGAGCGCCAGGTTCTCCATGACCGTAAGGTTGGAAAAGACGGAGAAGTCCTGGTAGATGACCTGGATGCCCAGCATGATGGCGTCGATGGGCGTAATCCGGGCCAGCGCCTTGCCGTCGAACTCGATCGTGCCGGCGTCGGGCTGGTAGACGCCGGAGATGATTTTGATCAGCGTGGACTTGCCGCAGCCGTTCTCCCCGGCCAGGCAGTGAATCTCGCCCTTCCGGATGTCCAAATCCACGCCCTTGAGCGCGTGAACCCCCGCAAAGGATTTATGGACGCCGGTCGCCTTGAGCAGGCTTTGGAACATCTGCGCACCTCATTCCGGAAAAGGGGGGACGGCCCCCGCGCCCGCGCGGTATAGCCGTCCCCGGGATGTGCTTAGAAACCGAAGGAATCCACGTTGTCCTTCGTGATGACGACCCAGCCCTGGCCTTCCAGGACCTTGTCGCTACCCGCCTTGAAGGTCAGCGCGGTGTAGCCTTCCACGCCCAGGTCCACGGGGGCCGTGATTTCCTCGCCCTTGAGGACCTTGACGGCCAGGGCGGCCATGGCCTTGCCGGCCAGCGCGGGATCCCACAGCGTCAGGGACTTGACGATGCCGCTGTCCAGGATGGCTTTGTTGGCGGCGGGCATGCCCGTGCCGGAGGTGAACACCTTGCCCTGCAGGCCCAGTTCCTCGATCGCGCGCGCGATGCCGGGGGCGTCGTAGGAAGAGGTGCCCATGATGCCCTTCAGGTCCGGGTACTTCTTGAACAGTTCCTTGGCCTTGTTGTAGGCGACGTCGCCGTTGTCCTCGGACTCGACGCGGGGCTCCGCCTCCAGCAGGGTCATGTTGGGATAGGCTTCCTTCTGGCGCGCGACGCCGCCGTCCGCCCACTCGTTGTGAGAGGCGTTGGTCACGTGCGCGACCATGGTGGTGTACAGGCCTTCGCCGCCCATCGCTTCGGCCAGGTTGTCCATGATGAAGGCGCCGTAGCCGGAGTTGGAGAAGGCCTCGATGTCGTAGTTGACGTTGGTCAAGGAGGCGCCCTCATGCGCGATGACGACGATGCCCGCGTCCATCGCCTGCTTGAGCACCGGCTCCAGGGATTCAGGGTTGACCGGCACCACGCAGATGGCGTCCACGCCCTGCGCGATCAGGTCCTGCACCAGCTGCGCCTGCAGCGTCGCGTCGATTTCGGGGGTTCCTTTCTGGTAGAGGTTCAGGCCGGTTTCCTTGGCGTATTCGTCCACGCCGACCTTCATGCGCACGAACCAGGGGTTGGAGGCGTCCTTCGGGACGACGACGATTTCCCAGTTCTCCTGCGCCAGGGCGGCGCCCAGGGACAGCGTCAGCGCTGCGGCCAGCAGCAGGGCAAGCAGTTTCCTCATGTTGTTCCTCCTATCATTTACTCCGCAAGACGGAGCGGAATATGGGGTCCAATCGCGGCTGTTATCGGTTTGTGTCAGGCGGAAGCATAGCACCGGCCGGCCCGCGCGTCAACGCGGGGCGGTCAATCCTCCGGCTTGGTCTCCAGCTCGATGGGGACCTCCCCCTTGTGCCGGAACGAAAACCCGTTTTTCTTGTAGGCCTCGTAGTCGAATTCGTCCAGCTCGTCCATGGCCAGCTTGTGGAATTCATAGAAGTTTTTCCACCATTCATAGCCGGTCCCCAGCTCGGCGTTGAGGTAGGCCTCGGCGATGTCGATACCCATCTGCGGCGCGACGTAGAATGCGCCCATCGCCAGGACGTTGACGCCGTTGCCGGTGATGGCGCGCAGCGCCGCGGGCACGGACTCGACGACCCCCGCGTGGACGCGCGGGCACTTGGACGCGCCGATGTGGATGCCCATCCCGGTGCCGCAGAACAGCAGCGCGCGCTCGAACTCCCCTTCGGAGACCATGGCGCCCGCCCGCAGGCCCAGGCGGTGGAACATCAGCTCCGGGCTGTCGTCCTCCGGGCTCTTCACGCCGATATCGGTCACCTTCCATCCCTTCTTCCGCAGGTGGGTGACCACGGCCTCCTTGAGCGGATAGCCCGCAAAATCGGCGGCGACCAGGATGTACTTGTCTTTTACGCGTTTCATGCGCCAACGCCTCCTTTTGTAGAATCCGTCCGTTTTCCTCCCTGAAAGTGTGCCATGCCCCGCCTTCCTTGTCAATGGAAGCGCAGGCCGCCCAAAACGCGCGGGAGGCGCAAACTCCGGCAATGTCAGTTTTCCCGGGGCTCCGGTTTACAACAAAGGCGGCCTTTGGTATCATGCCATCGGAAAACCGAATATTCTCAAGGGAAGACCGGACCCCGCCGCAAAAGGATGAAACAGAGGCGGAGACGCGAGGAGGGCATGATGAAAAAAACCTTGATCCTGTTGCTGTTATGCTGCGTGCTGTGCGCGCCGTCGGCGTCGTTTGCCGTGCCGGAAGAGTTCGAATTCGACAAATCGACCGGCACCCTGCTCCGCTACCTGGGGGCGTCGGCGGAACTCACCGTGCCGGACGAAATCGGCGGTGCCCGGGTCAAGGCCATCGGCATGGGGGCATTCGACCAGAACACGTCCCTGCGTTCGGTCGTGCTGCCCGACACCGTGACCCATCTGATGGGCAACGCGTTTTACTTCTGCGAAAACCTCGCGTCCATCCGCCTGCCGGCCGGCCTTCAGGCGGTTGACTCCTATGCCTTCTTCGGCTGTTCCGCCCTTCAGGAGGTCGCTTTTCCCGCCGGGCTCGCGTACCTGGGCAGGAATGCTTTCGCATCCTGCGCCAACCTCACGCAAATCGTCTTTCCGGGCGAAATGCCCATGATTGGAGACGGCGCCTTTGACAACGGCCCGGACAACCGCGCGTTTACCGTCCCGGATGACGGGCTGGCCGCCTACGAGGCGGCGCTCGGGCAGCCTTGCCAGCCAGGCGGCGCCAGCGTCCATGTGGACCGGGGGGTCGACGCCTCGCTTCTGGACGTCGATCCGCAAAGCGGAGAAATCACCGCGTACCGCGGGGAGGACGCCTATGCCGTCCTTCCGGACGAAGTGGACGGGAAGCCCGTCACCGGCATCGCGCCCCGGGCCTTCTTCGCAAACCCCTGGCTGCGCCGCGTCCGGCTGCCCGAAGGCACGGCCTCGGTGGGCGATTCCGCGTTTTTCGGCACGCGGCTCGCGGAGGCCGTCCTGCCCTCCGCCCTTAAAACCATCGGGCAGGATGCTTTCAGCGGTTCGCCGCTGGAACGGCTTCTCCTCCCGGACGGCCTGGAGACCCTGGGGCAGGGCGCCTTTGCCAACGGGGCGTTCAAGGAGGTTCACCTGCCCGAAGGCCTCCGGGAAATCCCGAAGGAGGCTTTCCTTCGCTGCTGGTCCCTGGAGACGGCCTACTTCCCGGAAACCCTGGAGAAAATCGGGGAGGGGGCTTTCCTGGACTGCGACAAGATGAGCTACCTGGTGTTTGCCGGCAGTGCGCCGCCTGAAATCGCGCCGGACGCCTTCAAGGAATGCGACGCCATCGCGGACATCGACATCGCTTCGGGCGCGGACAAGTCCGCAGCGGAAGCCTTCCGCGTCGCTTTCGAGGAGGCCGGCCTGACGCCCGGCGGCTTTGCCGTCTGGCGCGCGGACCCGCCGGGCTTGCCGCCGTACGACTCCGCGGCCAAGACTTCTTTCGACGAGGCAACCGGGTACATCACTTCCTATGAATCCGCGCAGACGGACGTCGCGATGTTCTGGTCCCACTGGAACGCGGCGGGGACGGAAACGATGAGGGTGCGCGGCCTGGCGGACGGTGTGTTTGAAAACGCCGCCCTTACCTCATTTTTCGTGCCGCATTCCGGGGCGTTCGAGTCAATCGGCGCCCGGGCCTTCGCCGGCAGTACGCTGGAGCGCATCCACCTGTTCGACAGCGTCCGCCAGATTGGGGACGAGGCCTTCGCCGGCTGTCAAAACCTGCGGGAAATCACCCTGCCGGACGGCGTTTCGCTGGGCAGGGACGTCTTTTCGGGCTGCGCCTCCCTGGAGAAGGTCGTTCTCCCGGCGGACGCCGTCCTTTCGGGAAGCCTGGGCCTGCCCCCGGAAAAACTGTTCATCAGCGCGGACGCCACGCCGGAGCAGCAGGCGGCGATGCAGCAGGCGCTGGATTTCCCCTGGTACCTGACCCTGCCCCGGGAGGGCGAGGCGCTGGCCTTCACGCCCATGCCGGACAGCTTCGCCCCGTCGGCTGAAGCGGATTTTGAGTTCGACGCGCAGACGGGCACACTCAGGCGCTATATCGGGCAGGAGGCGACCGTGGTCGTTCCCAAGGCCATCGGCGGTGTGCCGGTACGTGCCGTCGGCGAGACGTGCTTCTCCAACCTGACGGTGCTATCGGTGCTCCAGGGAACGGAGGACAACGTATCCTTGACCCGGGTGGTGCTCCCGGAAACGGTGACCAGCATCGGCGACTCGGCTTTCCTCAACTGCACGGCGCTCACGAGCGTGGAGTGTTACGGGCCGCTGGAGCGCGTGGGCATCCGCGCCTTCGAGATGTGCGAGTCGCTCACGGAGGTCGTCTTCCATAACGGCGTGCGCGAGATGGGCGTATATACCTTCAACCAATGCAAGTCCCTGCACACGGCCAAACTGGGTTCCGCGCTTGCGGCCATACCGGAGGGCGCCTTCTTCGGGTGCGGCT
>JAAZAQ010000380.1 GCA_012514225.1 Clostridiales bacterium
AGCAGGGGTGCTCGTGGGTGGCGATGACGACGTTCTGTTCGGCGATGCGCTTGACGCGCTCCTCCTGCGCCGCGTCCGGAAGCGGCACCAGGTAGCGGCCGGCCCAGTCCCATTTGGCCAGCTTGAACACCGGGTAGTCCGCCCCGGGGGTCAGGTAGTCGAACGCCTTGTAGCCCTTGTACGCCTTTCGGGTCATGTCCGGTTCCCTCCTCCTGTTTGTCACACTGGCGCCCGCGCTCACCGGGTCTTGGGGTTCAAGGTATCGTTGATGGCGTTGCCCAGGATGTTGAAGCTGACCACGTACAGCGTGATGGCGACGCTGGGCCACAGCCACCACCAGACGGGGTTGGGGGTCTTGAGCAGGGCGCCGGAATCCCAGGCCTTCTTGAGGATGAGCCCCCAGCTCCAGGTGTTGGGGTCCCCCAGGCCCAGGAAGCTCAGGCCCGATTCGCTCAGCACGGCGGTGGCCATGACCAGGGTCAGGTTGACCATGACCGGGCCGATGATGTTCAGCAGGATGTGCTTGAAGAGGATTTTGGGCTTGGACACGCCCAGGGAGCGGGAGACCTCGATGAAGGGCATCTCGGAGGTGCGCAGGGTGGCGTTGCGGGTGACCCGGGCCAGGCTGGGCCAGGAGAGGATGCCGATGACGATGCCCACGTTGGTCACCGAGGAGCCCGCGATGGCGGCGATGACAATCATCAGGGGCATCATGGGCATGGTCATGAAAATCTCGATGACCGAGTCGATGAACCCGCCCACGCGGCCTTTGAAGTAGCCGCTGACGAGGCCCAGGGGCACGCCGATGGCGGCGGCGCACAGGACGGCCATCGCCGACACGTACACCGAGGTGCGCGCGCCCCAGACGATTTCGCTCATTACGTCCAGGCCCAGGTTGTCCGTGCCCATCCAGTTGGCCTGGCTGGGGGGCGCCTCGATGTTGCGTCCGTAGCCCTTGGGGTACTTGGCCAGCAACGGCGCGGCCAGCCCGATGGCGATGATGAGCAGCACGATGACCAGCCCCGCCATGCCCAGCTTGTTGCGCCGGAAGGCCTGGAAAAACGTCTTCTGGTTCATGCGCGGGCACCTCCCAGTTTGACCCTTGGGTCAATCCACGCGAGGACGAGGTCGGTCAGGATGTTGATGACCACCGTGGTCGCGGAGAGGAAGAGGAAGGCGCCCTGGAGGACGGGGTAGTCCAGGGTGGAGACGGCGTCGAAAATCTGCCGCCCGATGCCCGGCCAGGAGTAGATGCTCTCGGTCATGATGGCGCCGCCCATCAGGTGGGAAATCATGATGCCCGTCGCTGTGATGGTGGGAATCATCGCGTTTTTCAGCGCGTGCCGGCGGGTGACGTAGCGCTCGTCCCAGCCCTTGGCGTAGGCGGTGCGGATGTAGTCCTCCTTCTGCACCTCGATCATGCTGTTGCGGGTGTAGAGGATGATGGAGGTGCAGTTGCCGATGAAGAGGGTGAAGGTGGGCAGCACCGCGTGGCGCAGCACGTCGACCGTGAAGGCGAAGCCCTTGGCCGGCGGCGGGGTGTAGGCGCCCCCGGTGGGCAGGATGCGCAGCAGGTACCCGAACAGGTACAGCAGGGAGAAGGAGAGGAAGGGGATGAAGATGGAGATGCCCACCATCGTCACCACGTTGACGGCGCGGTCGAAGGCGCCGTTGCGCTTCTTGGCCGCCCGGATGCCCACCGGGATGCCGATGAGCAGCGCCAGGGAGACGCTCAGGCCCAGCAGCAGCAGGGTCCAGGGCAGCTTCTGCAGCAGCAGGGTGGTGACCAGGTCGCGGTTTTTGAAGGACATGCCGAAGTTGCCCTGCAGCAGCTGCCCCAGATAGACGAAATACTGGGTGAGGACCGGCTTGTCCAGGCCGAACTGGGCGGTCATCTTGGCGACCGTTTCCGCGCTCATCTTCGGGTCGATCATCATGCTGACGGGGTCGGCCGGAATCAGCCGCAGGAGGAAGAAGGTGAAGGTGATGGACACGAACACCGTCAGCAGGCCGCGCACCACGCGCCGGATGAGGTATTTTCCCATATCGCTTACGCCTCCCCGATGCCCGGCTGCGCATAGTGGCAGCGGACGAAATGCCCGGGTTCCAGTTCCCGCAATTCCGGGTGCGCGTCGCGGCAGTCCTCCCGCGCCATGAAGCAGCGGGACTGGAAGCGGCAGCCCTTCGGCAGGTTGACGGCGCCGGGGATGTCGCCCTCCAGCAGGATGCGCTGCTTCCTGACCGTGGGGTCCGGGTTGGGGATGGCGGAGATGAGCGCCCGGGTGTAGGGGTGGGCCGTCCGCTCGAACAGCTGCCGGGAGGAGGCGTGCTCCATTACCTCGCCCAGGTACATCACGATGATTTCGTCGCTGACGAACTTCACCACCGACAGGTCGTGGCTGATGAAGACGTAGGTAAGGTTGAACTCTTCCTTCAATTGGGCGAAGAGGTTGAGCACCTGGGCCTGCACCGAGACGTCCAGGGCGCTGACGGCCTCGTCGCAGATGATGAGGCGGGGGTTCATCGCCAGCGCCCGCGCGATGTTGATGCGCTGGTGCTGGCCGCCGGAAAACTCGTGCGGGAAGCGGGTGACCATCTCCCGCTGCAGCCCCACGCGCTCCAGCATCCGGGCGACGTGCTCCTTCACTTCCTTCTGGGTCTTGAACAGCCTGTGCTCCCGCAGGGGCTCCGCGATGGCGTCGCCCACGCGCACCCGGGGGTCCAGGGAGGCGTAGGGGTCCTGGAAAATCATCTGCATGTCCCGGCGGATTTCGCCGCTCTGGCGCTCCTTCAGCGGCAGGATGTCGCGGCCCTTGTAGGTGACCGTGCCCGCCGTGGCCGGGATGAGCTTGAGCAGCAGCCGCGCCAGGGTGGACTTGCCCGAGCCGCTTTCCCCGACCACGCCCAGGGTCTGCCCGCGGCGCAGGTCGAAGTTCAGGTCGTCCACCGCGTGCAGCAGCAGGGGCTTCGAAAACCAGGCGTTGCTGATGTTGAAATGCTTGGTCAGGCCCCTTACGCCCAGCATCACGCCGTTGTCCGTCATGCCATCACCTCTTCGTACAGGTAGCAGGCCGCGTGGTGGCGGTCGTTGAGGACACAGCGGGCGGGCTTGCGCTCCGAGCAGACGGGCAGCTTGTAGTCGCAGCGGGGCGCGTAGCGGCAGCCGGGGGTGAAGTTGCGCACCGTGGGCACGACGCCGGGGATGTTGTAGAGCGTGTTGCCCTTGGAGCGCAGGGTGGGCAGCGCCAGCAGCAGGCCCTTGGTGTAGGGGTGGGCGGGGTGCAGGAACACCTCCTCCACCGTGCCGGCCTCCACGATCTGCCCGGCGTACATCACCGTGACCTCGTCGCACACCTCGGCGACGATGCCCAGGTTGTGGGTGATGAACATCAGGGAGCCGCCCTCCTTCAGGCGGACCATCAAATCCAGCACCTGGGCCTGGATGGTCACGTCCAGGGCGGTGGTCGCCTCGTCGGCAATCAGCAGCGCCGGGCTGCAGGCGATGGCCATGGCGATCATGGTGCGCTGGCGCATGCCGCCGGAAAACTGGTGGGGGTAGTTCTTCATCCGCTTTTCGGGGTTGGGGATGCCGACCTTGTGCAGCAGCTCCAGGGTGGCCGCCTTCAGCTCGGGCTCCGCCATCTGCGGGTTGTGGCGGCGGATGGCCTCCCCGATTTGCAGGCCGATGGTCAATACGGGGTTCAGGCAGGTCATCGGGTCCTGGAAAACCATCGCCACGTCGCGCCCGCGGATGTCGCCCATCTCCTTCGGGGTCTTCGACATCAGGTCCATTCCCTTCAGGGACACGCTGCCCCCCGTGACCCGCGCGGCCGCCGGCAGCAGACGCATGACCGCCAGGCTGGTGATGGACTTGCCGCAGCCCGACTCGCCCACGATGCCCAGCGCCTTGCCCTCCGGCAGGGTGAAGGAGATGTCATCCAGCAGGTTATAGCGGCGGCCTTCGTCGTCCTGAAGGTCGAGACGGAAGTTGTCAAAGCGCAGGATGTCTGGCATCGGCGGTTCCTTCCTGGGTCGTTCCGGGGCTTCGCCCCGGGCGCAGCCCTGTTCCGGGGAATGGCGAAAGCCGGCCCCCGGGGTCTCGCTTTGCGGTTGTGGTCGGTTTCGTTTTGGTGAAAAGGGGAGGTTCGTCGCCACGGCCGGTGGCCGGCTGCGGCGGCCTATCCCGGCAGGGCGTCCCCTTCCCGGCGGGGAGGGAGACGATGGTCGGCCGGAATATGCATCCCATCATAGGGAGGCACCCGGGGGAATGTCAACGCGAACGCGCTGGAAAAACCGTTTCAATACAATCCGGGCTTATATCTATGCATCGCCGCCTGTTCCTGCGGCTGCCGGGACCGCGGGGACGAAGCGACAGGAAAACCCGGGATATACTTCCGCCGGCGGCAACGCGGAGAAGCGCAAAAGACAAGGTTAAAGGGGGCGCGCCGTCCGGCAGGGCGTTCGCGGGCGGGAAAGGATACGCAGCCCTTCTCCGCCCGGGGGATTATGCCGGGGAAAGGGAACCGGCGCCAAAGGATGTCCCGGACGGAAGGAAACATGCAAAAATATACATCCATGGCGGGTTCGGCGTTGAAAAGGGCGGGAAAATGCGGTACAGTATGCGCAAAGCGCGGTTTGCCGCCGCGGCCTGTCCCCAACGCATCTAAGGAAAAACGCATCCCGGCATAGCGTCAACAGGGTATCCGACTGCATCCGTAAAAGAACGCCCGGCGCTTCCGCATCCGCGCCGGGAAGGAGGGCCAGATGGAGTTCCTCAGTTTCAGGGGCCATGACCTGCGCGCAAGGAAAGAGAAAATCAAAAAGGCCATGCTGCTCGTCCCGCCGGAAACGGCGGAGGACGTCCCCGTCCTCGCGCATACCTCCTGCTATTTTGCCTTCGGCAACGCGCGCAGGCCGGAAGGGTACTGGACGGACCCCGC
Source organism: Clostridiales bacterium (assembly GCA_012514225.1). Classification (GTDB taxonomy): domain Bacteria; phylum Bacillota; class Clostridia; order Christensenellales; family Aristaeellaceae; genus UBA6115. The sequence continues at coordinate 4,941 of JAAZAQ010000380.1, forward strand.
GGTGATGCTCGCGTTTCAGCAGGACGGCTACGAGCGGCACCTGAACGCCGTACGCGACGACGTGGTCCCGTACTTCATGCCGTGGTTCGGGACCGGCGTCCTCGCGACCGCCTTTGGCTGCCCGGGCCGCGAGTCGGCCGGGGCCGGCGACGAGCCCACGGTCACGGGGCCTGCGGTCTCCAGCGTGGAGGAGGCCGCACGGCTGAAAATGCCGGACCTGGAAAGGGACGGCTGGATGCCGCGGGTCGCCCGGTTTATGGACTACGCCGTCCGGCACGGGGAAATGCCGGTCGGCCCCTCGGACCTGAACAGCCCGCTCTCGACGGCGCTCCAGATCTGCGGGTACGAGAACTTCCTGTGCTGGATGTATGAGGAGCCGCACGCGGTCGAGGACGTGATGTCGCTTGTCACGGAGGCGTTCATCCGATGGGTCCGCTACCAGAAGCGGGTCGCGGGCGAGGCGGCCGGCTGGTCCAACGGGCTGCAGGGGCTCTACACGCCGGTGGGCGGCGTCTGGCTGTCCGACGACGACCTGATCAACATCGGCCCGGAATTCTACCGGCGGTTCGTCCTGCCGCACTACCGGCGAATCTATGAGGAGTTTGGCGGCGGGCACCTCCACTGGTGCGGGCGCGGAAGCCATCAGTTCGGAAACCTGCTGGCGCTGGAAAGCGCCAACTCCGTCAACAACTCCCCGATGGGGGACGCCGCGGAGCTGCGCCGCCTGTTCGCCGCGTTTTCCGGAAAGAAGGCCATCATCCTGCAGGACGTCGCCCCGGCGGACGCGCAGGCCTACTACGGCAAGCTGTTCGAGGGGCTCCAGGACCTGACCGGCCTCCTCGTCAGCACCTTTGTCACGGAATTCCTGGCCGGCGACCTGGACGGCGCCTCCGTTCCGACCGACGTGCCCCCGGAGCGGCGCGCGAACGCCGTCGTCAAGGCCGTCAGGGACCTCGCGGGCGGCATCCTCGCGCAAAAAGCTTGATGAAAGGCGAAGCGCGGCGGGGGGAGGGCCGCGGCGCGGCCACGCGTCCAGGTAAAACTGGAAAATGGAAGAAGGTCTCCGCCCTGCTGCTGGTTTGCCTGTCGCTGGGGTCGCCGGGCTGTCCGCGCGGGGCGGGCGCCTTGGCAGCTGTGCCGACCGGGGCCGCGGAGGCTGCGGTTGCGCCGGGGCGGAAGGGCCCGGCGGCGTTCGGTTCGAGGGTGCCGGCGCTGGAGGCCGCGCTTTCGCTGCTGGAGGCCGGCAACCCCTTCCTGGCTTCCTACAACCGCCAGACAGGCGCGGAACTGGGCGCGGCCTATCCCCTGGGGCTGCCCTATTTTTTTGGCGGGCGGGCGGAGCGCAACCTGATGCGCGTGATGCAGCCCTGGTCCGGCGCCTCCCGCTATTACCGGAAGGAACGCTTCTATATCTACGGGTACGATTGCGTGGGCTTCATCGCCCATTGCCTGAAAATTGCCGGGAAACGGCCGCCGCCCTCCCTGTCGGGGCTGTTCGCGGACCGGCGGGCCTTCGCGGACCGGGAAATCCGGGCGGACGGCCTGGGCTACCCCGCGCTGGCGGCCCTGCTGCAACCGGGCGACCTGCTGGCGCTGCACAAGAAGAGCGGCTTTCACACCGCGCTGTTCGCCGGCACCCTGCGGGACTATGGCTATACCGAAAAAAACCTGCCCGCGGCGCTGGCGCCCTACCTGGACTACCCGCTCATCGTTCACAGCGGGGAAAACCCCTTTTATTACGGCCGGTATGAGGATTATATCGCCGCGACCTATAAAATCACAAAAGTCACCCCGCCGGACGGCGGAGCGACGGTGTCCCTGCTGGGCGTCCCGGCCGGCCGGGCGCCCGACTGGAAAGCCGGGCGCACATCCGGGCACGGCGCGGCGTATTTCTGGCTGTCGGGCTATACGCTGACGGTCTACGACATTTCGGAGGCGCTGGGCATGCGCTGGTACCGCTGGGAGTGAGGAGAAAAGCGGCGCACCCCTTGCCATAAAAAAAGGGCCTTCGCTTCCGGCCGGGCGCCGCGGCGGAGGCCCTGTTCTTCCTTGTGTCAGCCCGCCGCAAAGCGGGGATAGACGCCGTCTGTCAGGCCGGTATCCGCCAGGGCCAGGACGTTTTCCAGCGGCGTTTCCTCCAGCAGGTAGTCGTGGCTGGGGGAGAGGATGTAGCCGCCCCCGGGCATCATGACCTTCAGGGTTTCCCGCGTGACCGCCCGGACCGATTCCGGCGTGCCGCGGATGAGCGTTTCGACCGAATCGA
>JAAZAQ010000053.1 GCA_012514225.1 Clostridiales bacterium
CAGGGCGGCCAGCAGCAGGGCGCGGGCTTTTCTCATTTTGTTTCTCCTTCGCCGTGAAGCGATTCTCGGCTTTACGCTAACACCCGGCAACCTTGCCGTCAAGCGGGCGGCTTCGGTTGCCTCGCTCCCTCCGTGCCGGTATAATCACGGGGAGGGAAAGGGGGAGTTTCGATGTCTGAAGACGAACGCCTGGACGTCATCGAGGGAATGGACGAGGACGGCAACCGCCTGCTGCTGGCGGTTCTGAAATATTTCTTCTACAACGGCGAGGAGTACGTGCTGCTCGCGAACCGGGCGGGGGAGGAAGCCCCCGCGCCGGAAGGGGAGGAGCAGGAGAACCTTTACGTCATGCGCGTCGTGGTGTCCACGGGCGAGGACGGCGAGGAAATCGAGGATTTCGAGCCGGTGGAAGAGGAATTGGCCAACCGGCTCATCCCGGTCATCCGCGCGCGCTGGGACAGCCCCGGCGATGGCGCGTGAGGGTATCCTTCCCGGCGTGAGACCATGAACGACGCCCTGCGGCAAAAAATCGCCCTGCTGCCGGATAGTCCCGGCTGCTACCTGATGAAGGACAAGGGCGAAATCATCTACGTGGGCAAGGCCTTCAACCTGGCCAACCGTGTCCGCGGGTATTTCGGCGCGCAGCCGCACAGCATGAAGGTGCAGGCGATGGTGGACCGCGTGGACGATTTCGACGTCATCCTGGCGGCGACGAACCTGGAAGCGCTCCTGCTGGAAAGCAACCTCATCAAGCTGCATCGCCCCTACTACAACATCAAGCTGATGGATGACAAGCACTACCCCTACATCCGCATCAGCGTCAACGAGCCTTTCCCGCGCCTGACGGTCGCCCGCAGGGTGGAGCCGGACGGCGCGCGCTATTTTGGCCCCTATTACGGCACCTCCGCCATCCGCCAGGTCACCGGCATCCTGAGGCGCACCTTCCCACTGCGCACCTGCAGCCTGAAGTTCCCGCTGGGCAAGTCCCGCCGCCCCTGCATCAACTACGAGATGGGGCAGTGCCTGGGCCCCTGCGCGGGGCTGGTGACGGAAGAGGAGTACCAGGTGCTGGTGGACGAGGTCATCGCCTTCCTGAAGGGCCGCTACAAGCCCGTTGTGGAGCGCCTGGAGGGGGAGATGGCGCAGGCGGTGAGGGAGCTGCAGTTCGAGCGCGCGGCGGAGCTGCGCGACAGCATCCGGGACATCCGCGGCCTGATGGAGCAGCAAAACGCGCTGCAGGCTTCCGGCGTCGACCAGGACGTCGTGGCCCTGGCCCAGGACGGGCTGGACGCCATGGCGCAGGTGTTGTTCATCCGCGGGGGGAAGATGCTGGAGGCCCAGGCTTTCTCCCTCCCCCGGGAGGGCGGCGAGCCGCAAAGCGAGGTGTTGGACGCCTTCCTGCAGCAGTTTTACGAGGACCGCGTGCCCGCGCGGGAGGTCGTCGCCCAGGCTTCGGCCGACCCGGAGACGCTGGAGGCCTGGCTGCGCGGGCGCCGGGGCGGCGCGGTCACCCTGACGGTGCCCCGGCGGGGGGACAAGCGCAAGCTGGTCGACAACGCCCTGCAAAACGCGCGGGACGCCCTGCAGAAGCGCAACGCCAGAGAGCAGGTTGTCAAGGAGCGCACCGTGGGCGCCAGCCGCGAGCTGGCCGCCGCCCTGAACCTCCAGGACGTCCCTCGGCGCATCGAGGGCTTCGACATCTCCAACACCCAGGGCGCCCAGTCGGTCGCCAGCATGGTGGTGTTTCTGGACGGCGAGCCGGCGCGGCGGGAGTACCGGCGCTTCCGCATCAAGACGGTGGAAGGCGCCAACGATTTTGCCAGCATGAACGAGGTCGTCCTGCGCCGGCTCAAGCGCGCCCAGCTCGCCCAGGGCGCCTGGCCGCTGCCGGATTTAATGCTCATCGACGGCGGGCCGGAACAGCTGGCCTTCGCCCTTCGCGCGCGGGACAGCCTGGGGCTCTCCGTCCCCATGTTCGGCCTGGCCAAGCGGCTGGAGGAAATCTACCTGCCGGATGAGAAGGAGCCCATCCTGCTGGACCGGCATTCGCCCGCCCTGCACCTTGTCCAGCGCGTGCGGGACGAGGCGCACCGCTTCGCCGTCACCCACCACCGCGGGCTCCGGGGCAAGGCGTCCATCCGCTCCCGGCTGGAGGAGGTGCCGGGCATCGGCCCCGCGCGCCGGCGCGCCCTGCTGGCGGCCTTCCGTTCCGTCAAGGGCGTCATGGAGCAGGACACGGAAAGCCTGGCCCGGGTGCCCGGCATGAGTCTGCCGGCCGCGCGGGCGCTGTATGAGGCGCTGCATGGCGGGGAAGCCCAGGATGCATGAAAGGGCGGCTCCGGGCCGTTGTATGGCCGGATTGTGAAGGGGGGAAAGCGGTGCGCCGGTTGACAAAAGCCCTGTGTGCCCTGCTGGCGGCGCTGACGCTGACGGCGGGGGCGTTGGCGGAGCCGGCGCCTGGCGCCCCGGGCTTTTTGAATGGGCTGACGGGACAGGAGCCCCTTTCGCTCGGCCTCACCGCGCAGGTGTCCGCCTGGCCGGACCTGTCCGAAGGGACGCTGGCCGCCCTGAACGCCTGGCTGGGGACGGCGCGGCTGTCCCTGCGGCTCTCGGAAACGGCGGGCAACCTGATTTTTTCGCTTGATGGAAAAACCGCGTTAACCGCAGTTGCAGAACAGGATTCGCGCGGCGCGGGGCTGTCGCTGGAGGTGCCCGGCGCCTTGCCGGCGACCCGCTACCTGTCCGGCGCGGAAACGCCGCCCTGGACGCTGCTGCTGGGCGCGGAGTCCCGCCTGCCGGACTTTGCCGGCGCGGCGGAAGCCCTCCAGGCTGTCGCTTTTGCGGCTATGCCCGGGCTTTTGCCCCATGAAAAGCCGTCGCGCGCGTCTGTCAGCCTGGGCGCAGCGGGCAGGGGCGCGAGCCGGCTGGACTACGTATTAGACGCCGAGGAGACCGGCCTGTTCTGGCAGGCGGTTGCCCCGGAGCTGCTGCCCGCGCTGGCGCGGCTGATCGGCGCCCTGGCCGGCGCTTCCGCGCTTCCGGATTTATCCGGCGTCAAGCCGCAGGGCGGGCTGACCGTCCGGCGGGTGCTGGACAAGGCGGGCGCGGACCTGGGTTTCCAGGTGACCGGCGCCTTCGCCCTGCCCGGCGGCGCGCGCCGACTCAGCCTGTCCTTCGGGCGTTCGGAAAAGGGAACCTACCTCAACCTGAAGTTGCCCGCCTTAAAGGGCGGCGATACCCTGGAGGCGCGGCTGAACCTGAAGACGCCGCCGGGTAAAATGGAAGGGGATTGGCGGGTCAGAAGCGTGTCCGGAAAAGCGCGCCAGGATCTGAGCGGCGACGTGGATTTGCGGCTGGAGACGCTGGACGCGCAGCAGCGCGTCACCGGCCTGCTCACGGTCCGGGCACAGTCCCGGGGCGGCGAAGCGCCGCAGGATGTGCGGCTGGAAGCCCGGCCCGACCTGGCCTTTGGAAACGGCGCCCTGTCGGGCATCCTGGCCCTGCGGCAGTCCGAAGGCCGGGCGCTGGTGCGGGAAGTTTCGCTGGGCTTACGGGCGGCACCGGGCAAATTGCCTGCGGCGCCCGAACCCCTGGCGGAGGTGGACCTGCGCCTGGCCGGCCCGGAGGTGATGGAACGGGAAGCCGCGCGGCTGCGCGCCTCGCTGGCGCCTCTCGTCCGGCAGGCCTTGCTGGCCCTTCCCCTGCCGGAGCGCCTGCTTGTTTTGCATGACCTGGGGCGGGACGGGCGGACGCAGGGGGACAGCGTTGCGCCGCCCGAACCCCCTCTCAATGAGTTTACGGTGAGCGATCGTTTGGAGACGGAGGTATTGCCATGAAACGACGGATTGCCTGGCTGCTGGCCCTGCTGGTGGCGGCCCTGGCCCTGCCCGCGCTGGCGGCGGAGTACACGCTGGACGAGAAACTCTACAAGCAGGTCAAGGACGGCTCCGGCCTGAAGGCCGCCGTCACCTTTGAAAAGACCGGCGGTGCCTTCAGCGTGCTGGACACTGCCGCAAACGCGGCCGTCAACGCCCTGCTGCCCGGCAGCGAGCTGTCGCTTCGCTACCTGCGCGGCGTGGGCACGCTCAAGGGGCTGGAGGAGCTGGAGCTGCTGTTGCTGTGCGGCGGGCAGCAGGCAGCCGACCTGCGCTACCTCAAGGACGCGCAGTTTGAACAGCTGACCTCCTCGCTCCTGGGCGGCGTCCGCTACCTGGACGCGCGGGACGGCGGCGTGCTGCTGGCCCTGCTCACCGGGCAGGACCCCGTGTGGCCGCCGGTGGAAGGACTGCTGCTCAAGCTCA
>JAAZAQ010000381.1 GCA_012514225.1 Clostridiales bacterium
CCCATCCGCATCATCTGCCCGGGCAGGGTCTTCCGCGCCGACGAGGTGGACGCCTCGCACAGCCCGGTGTTCCACCAGATCGAGGGCCTGGTCATCGATAAGGACGTGACCATGGCGGACCTCCGGGGCACGCTGGCCGCCTTCGCGCGGCAGCTGTACGGGGAGGGCGTCCGGACGCGCTTCCGCCCCTCCTTCTTCCCCTTCACCGAACCCTCCGCCGAGGTCGACCTGACCTGCATCGTCTGCGGGGGCACGGGTTGCCGGGTCTGCAAGGGCACCGGCTGGCTGGAGGTGCTGGGCAGCGGGATGGTCAACCCCCGGGTGCTGGAAGCCTGCGGCATCGATTCCAGCGTCTATTCCGGGTTCGCCTTCGGGGTGGGCCTGGACCGCATCACCCTGCTGCGTTACGGAATCAGCGACATGCGCCTGCTGTATGAGGGCGACGAGCGCTTCCTGCGCCAGTTCCGATAAGGAGTCAAGCCGATGAAAGTGCCTTTGAACTGGATCCGCGAGTTTGCGGACATCCCGATGGACGCCGAAGCATACCAGCACCGGATGGTGATGGCCGGGACGGGCGTGGAAAGCCTGGAGGACCTGTCCGGCGGTTTCCCGGGAGTGGTGGCCGCCCGGGTGCTGGAGGTCAGGGAACACCCCGACAGCGACCACCTGAAGGTCTGCCAGGTGGACGCGGGCGGGGAAGCACCGCTTACCATCGTCTGCGGCGCGCCCAACGTGCGGGAGGGGCTGCTGGTCCCGGCCGCGCTGGAAGGCGCCAAATTGCCCAACGGCCAGACCATCGGCCGGGGAACCATCCGCGGCGTGGAGAGCCGCGGCATGCTGTGTTCCGCCGCTGAGCTCGGCATTCCGCAGGACCTCTACCCCTCCGTGGGCGAGGCCGGGCTGCTTGTGCTGAAGGAGGACGTCCGGCCGGGAACGGGGCTGGCGGAAACGCTGTGCCTTGACGACACCGTCGCCGACTTCGAAATCCTGGCCAACCGGCCGGACTGCTACAGCGTGCTGGGCCTGGCCCGGGAGACGGCCGCGACGCTGGGCACGGGATTCCGGGAGCAGCTCCCGAAGGTAGCGGAGTCTGGCGGCGACGTCGGGCAATACGCGCAGGTCGAGGTCCGGGACGAGCGCCTTTGCCCACGCTACATGGCGCGGGTGGTGCGAAACGTCCGCCTGCGCCCCTCCCCCCTGTGGCTGCGCGCGCGGCTGCACGCCGCCGGCGTGCGCGCCATCAACAACGTCGTGGACATCACCAATTACGTAATGCTGGAGACCGGGCACCCCATGCACGCCTTCGACCTCTCCCAGGTGCGCGGGCGCCGGATTATCGTGCGCGCCGCTGAAGGCGGGGAAACCCTGACCACCCTGGACGGCAGGAAGCACGCGCTGTCGGGCGGCGAGCTGCTCATCTGCGACGCGGAGGGGCCGACCGGGCTGGCGGGCATCATGGGCGGCCTGGAGAGTGAAATCACGGACGGCACCCGGGAAATCCTGTTCGAGTGCGCGGCCTTCGACCGGACGCAGACGAGAATCACCGCCCGGGGCCTGGGCATCCGCACGGAGTCCAGCGGCCGCTTTGAGCGCGGTGTCAACCCCGCGACGGTGGGGCAGGCGATGGAACGCGCGATGGAGTTGGTAAACCTGCTGGACGCCGGGGACGTGGTCGCCGGGGCAATCGACCTGTATCCCCACCCGGCCCCGCCGCAGCGCTTCGCGGTATCCGTCGCGCGCGTCGCGCACCGCGCCGGCACGGACATCAAGGGTAGCGAGATGGCGGACATCCTGCGCCGGCTGTTCTTCGACGTGACACTCGAGGGGGACCGGATGGAGGTGGGCGTCCCCGCCTTCCGCCAGGACGTGGAAGGCGAGGCGGACGTGTGCGAGGAAGTGCTGCGGCTCTACGGCTACGACCGCATCCCTGAAACCAACCTGCGCGGGGAGACGCTGCCCGGGCGGGACAGCGCGTCCCGCATCCAGAAGCGGAAGGTCCAGGCCGTGCTCTCCGGGCTGGGATACGACGAAATCATCAATTTCTCCTTCCTGGGGCAAAGGCAGCTGGAAATGCTGGGCTTGCCGGAG
>JAAZAQ010000382.1 GCA_012514225.1 Clostridiales bacterium
GACGCGGACTGCTCGCCGTTGCCGCCGAAGTACAGCACCAAACCCGCCTTGCCGGGGGCGTTCTTCATCAGCCAGCCGCCGTACGTCTCCCCGCCGGGGCCGGGGATGGACAATTTCTCCAGGTTGGACAGGGCGGACAGCGCCTGCTCCGCCCGCGCGTCGGCCGGCACCTTCAGGTAGAGCATTTCATTCTGCACGTTCCGGACACCGCCGAACGCCCACAAGGCCGCGACCAGCACGACGATGAGCAGCAGTCGCCCGACGTTCTTGAAAAACCTGGCTGGCCGGTTCGCCGGAAACAGGAGAAGCAGCGCGATGAGGCCGGCGGAAATGGCCGCGAGGATGAAAAAATCCTTCGTCAGGAAATTCATGCGCATCATGCGCCCCAGCACAAGGTGCGCCGCGAGCAGCAGGCCGCCGCTGACGAGTACGCCGACGAGGATGCATACGAGCAGCCGGGTGAAGGTGGGGCGTTTTTTGGTGAGGGTCATACTACCTCCAGGCGGCGCGGGGCGCCGAAAAATCTGTCGACCGCGTGATTATACAATGTCCCGGGTTTTCAATGCCAAATCTCGAACGACAAGGCCGGTTTTTCAGGAATCAGACGATTTCCAGGCTTTCGGCCGGGGAGACGGGCTCCGGCCCGCCCGCGCTGTCCATCCTGCGGGCGGCTTCCTGCCGCCACTTGCCGAATTTGAAAGCCAGCAGGTTGATGACGGCGCCGGTCACCCAAACGAGAGTCATCACGATGAACAGCGCCTCCTCCCAGCCGTTGGGATGCTCCGGCGAGCGGGTCCATTCGATCAGCAGGTAGGACAACGGCAGGCGGAGAATGACGGAGGTGAAGATGGAAATCATCATCGGGGTGCGGGTGTCCCCCGCGCCGCGCATCGCGCCCGACAGCGTCTGGATGAAGGCCATCGCCACGTAGCCCAGCGCCAGGATGGCCATCATGCGCATGCCGGTGGTGATGATGTAGTTTTTATGGATTTCGTGGTCCTCCATAAACAGGCTCATGATTTCATTGCCGAACAGCAGGATGACCGCCGTGAGCACCACCGCGGTGATGACCGCCAGGGCGAGGCCCTGCCGGGTGCCCGCCTGCAGGCGGTCCACCTTCCTCGCGCCGACGTTCTGGCCGATGAAGGTGGTCATGGTCTGTCCGAAGGAGAAGTTAGGCATCATCGCGAAGCCGTCCACCCGCATCAGGATGGTGGACATGGCCAGGTATTCGGGGCCGAAGCGGTTCTGCAGCGGCTGCACAAGAATCATGGCGATGGAAAAGATGGCCTGCGTGATGCCGGCCGGCAGGCCCAGGCGGAGGATGTCCCGCCAGACGCCGTCCTTCAGGCGGAAGGAATCGCGGCTCAAGGCAAAGACGTCCCGCATCCGGTTGAGCTTCAGGTAGCAGAGGACGGCGGAGATGGTCTGCGACAGGATGGTCGCCCAGGCCACGCCCGCGACGCCCCAGCCAAAGCTGATGACGAACCACAGGTCCAGCACGATGTTCAGCAGGGTCGCCAGAATCAGGAAGGCCAGGGCGGACAGGCTGTCCCCCAGCCCCCGGAGGATGCCGGCCAGGACGTTGTAAAACAGCGCGCCGGTGATGCCCAGGAAGAGAATCTGCATGTACTGGACCGACCAGTCCAGGATGCGCTCCGGCGTGCCCAGTGCGACCATCAGCGGGCGGGTGACGGCAAAGCCGACGACGGTCGTGGCCAGGGCGGCCACCCCGGTCAGGGTGAGGCAGTTGCCGATGGTCCTGGTCAGC
>JAAZAQ010000383.1 GCA_012514225.1 Clostridiales bacterium
AGGCTGCCGAGAACAACCGGATGCAGCACCTGATCCAGGAAGTCCAGGTTCCCATGGAGGACGTCGCCGAAATCAAGAACGGAAAGCGGGTCATCACCCAGCACAAGACCTTTCCCGGTTACGTGCTGGTCAAGATGATTATCACCAGCGAATCCTGGTACGTGGTGCGCAACACCCGCGGCGTGACCGGCTTCGTCGGTCCGGAAAGCAAGCCGGTCCCGCTGACGGATGCCGAGTTTGAGACCATGATGAACAGCCAGCCCCAGGCTGAGGCAACCAAACTGGTGGTGGGCGAGGAAATCAGGATTCTCAGCGGCCCGCTTGAGAACTTCACCGGCGTCGTGGAGGCCGTGGACGTCGTCCGCGGCAAGCTCCAGGTCAAGGTCAAGATGTTCCTGGGCCGCGAAATGCAGGTCGAAATCGACCTGGACCAGGCCGAAAAGGCCTGAGCGACAACCAGCCCCAGACGTGGGAGGCGCGTTTCGCGCCGCCATAACCACAAAGCGTAGGAGGAGCCATCAACATGGCAAAGAAAGTCACCGCGATTATCAAGCTGCAGGTCAGCGCCGCCAAAGCCACCCCCGCCCCGCCCATCGGGCCGGCGCTGGGCCAGCATGGCGTCAACATCCCCGGCTTCTGCAAGGAGTTCAACGAGCGGACGGCCAAGCAAGCCGGCTATACCATTCCGGTTGTCATCACGGTCTATTCGGACCGCTCCTTCACCTTTATCACCAAGACCCCGCCCGTGCCGGACCTGATCAAGAAGACGCTGAACATCGAGAGCGGCAGCGACAAGCCCAACAAGAACAAGGTCGCCCAGCTCACCAGCCAGCAGGTCCGCGACATCGCGACCCAGAAAATGTCCGACCTGAACGCCGCGAGCATCGAGGCAGCGATGAGCATGGTCAAGGGCACCGCCCGCAGCATGGGCGTCACCGTTGAGGAATAAGGGAAGGTTTGTGGGAGGACTTCGGGCCGCTATTACCACAGGAAGGAACTGAACATGAAACACGGAAAGAAATACCTTGAGTCAAAAAAGCTCATCGACGAAGCCAAGCTCTACGACCCTGCCGAGGCCATCGCGCTGGTCAAGCAGACCGGCAAAGCCAAGTTTGACGAAACAGTGGAGCTTTCCATCCGCCTGGGCGTGGACCCGCGCCATGCCGACCAGCAAATCCGCGGCGCGGTCGTGCTGCCCCACGGCACCGGCCGTGTGGTGCGCGTGCTGGTGTTCGCCAAGGCGGACAAGGCCGATGAAGCCCGCGCCGCCGGAGCGGACTATGTGGGCGACAACGACCTGGTCGAGAAAATCCGCACGGAAAACTGGTTCGAGTTCGACGTCTGCGTCGCGACGCCGGATATGATGGGCGTCGTCGGCAAGATTGGCCGCATCCTGGGCCCCAAGGGCCTGATGCCCAACCCCAAGTCCGGCACGGTCACCAACGACGTCGCCAAGGCCATCTCCGACATCAAGGGCGGCAAGGTGGAGTACAGGATTGACAAGACGGCCATCGCCCACTGCCCCATCGGCAAGGTGTCCTTTGACGAGACGAAACTGGTGGAGAACCTCTCCGCGCTCATGGATGCCGTGGTGAAGGCCAAGCCCCCGACGGCCAAGGGTATTTACCTGCGCTCCCTGTACCTGAGCACGACCATGGGGCCTTCCATCCGCCTGAATCCGCTGAAATTCTAAGCAAAACAGCCTGGATTCCATCAATAACAAAGCCCGCGCCTGCGGGCTTTTTCTTCTTGCTGTCTTTCCGGACAGGGACTCAGCGCAGGGTCCTCATGCCCTTGTAGAGAGACAGCGGGGAATCGTAATACCCTGTGCCCAGCGTTTTGTAGGCTTGTACCTTGAAATAGTAGGCGGTGCCCGGAGCCAGGCCGGTGATTGCGACACTGGTGCCAGTCAGCCGCCTGATGAGCGTATAGGCGCCCGCAGCAGTGGTGCTCTGGAACAGGCGGTAACCGGTGGCGCCGGCCACATTGCCCCAGGTGACGGTAACGCGGTCGCGCCTGATTGCGGAGAAAGATGTAATAACCGGTTTCGCCAGCGGCACTCCGATGGCGTTGGCGCTGAAATGCCCCGAGGGGAACGCCGCGGTGTTCACCAGGTTATAGGCGCGCACTTTGTACACATAGGTCTTGCCAGGGGTGAGGTTGGAGTCCGCGAAACCCAAAGCCCCGGTTCGCTTGATGAAGGCAAAGGGCCCGGCGGTCGAGGCGGCGCGCCAGACCTCATAACCGGTCGCGCCGCTGACCCTGGTCCAGGTGAGCTTAAGCGAGGTCCCGCTGACTGCCGCCACCTTGGTGATTTTCGGCGCCGGGCGCAGGGAGACTTTGGTCAGCGGGGACTCCGCGATTGCGTGGTTGTATTGAACCAGGTCGTACACATATGTATTGCTGTAATAATAGCCCGGCTTTGACACCACCGTCTGGAAGGTATTTGTCGCCGAGTCGATGGAGGATTTGACTTCGTAGAAAGTTTGGATTCCGCCGGGGGTGGAGTAATATACGTAAAAAGCATAGGAGTAGCTGCCGCTGCCCGCGTAGTAATGGCTGAGGGTATATGTGAGGGTGTCCCCGACATAGGCGCTCTGTTTATCAACATAGGATTTGGCGTAAGAAATCATGGACGCCGG
>JAAZAQ010000384.1 GCA_012514225.1 Clostridiales bacterium
AAGAAGGTTTTCAGGTTTCTGATTTCAAGAAGGGCCATTCTTCTCCTCCTCAGCGCTCGCTGCTCTTGGGGTCGATCGCGTCCCGGAGCCCGTCGCCGATCAGGTTGATGCAGATGGTGCAGATGCTAAAAATCAGGGCCGGGAACACCCAGCGCCACCAGTACTGCTGGATGACGATGGAGTCGTTGGAGCCGGTCAGCATATTGCCCCAGGTGGGGGTGGGCGGCGAGATGCCGAAGCCCAGGTAGGACAGGGTGGATTCCGTCAGCATGCTGGTGGCGAAAGACAGGGTGGCGCTGACCAGGATGGTGGAAATCACGTTGGGGATGATGTGCTTGAACACGATGGAGCGCTCCCGGACCCCCATCGCCTTGGCGGCGGTGACGAACTCCATCTCCCGCTGCGCGAAAATCTGCGCGCGGATGAGGTAGGCCAGCCCCGGCCAGGACAGCACGCCCAGCACGACCATGATCAGGTACATCCGCTGCTCCACGGACAGCCGGGTGCCGATGACGGCCGACAGGATGAGCGCGAAGGGCAGGAAGGGCAGACCGCCCACGACCTCCGCGATGCGCATGAGCAGCAGGTCCACCTTGCCGCCGAAGTACCCGGCCAGGCCGCCGATGATGATGCCGATGATCAGCGAGATGATGACCGAGACCGCGCCGACGGTCATGGTGATCTGCCCGCCGTTGACGATGCGGGTGAGCACGTCGCGCCCCAGGTGGTCCGTGCCCAGCAGGTAGCCGCGCAGGCCCCAGGACGTCATCCTGCCGGACTGCGTGACCGCGTAGTTCTGGTAAAAACCGGTGTACACGTCCCGGATGGGGTCGTTCGGGTCGACCTTCGGCGGCACGGACTGCTTGAAGGTGTTGTCGCCCCAGCTGAGCAGCTCGCCCGTGTCCGTCAGCGCGGTGTAATGGTAGCGGCCGCCGAAGATGCGGGTGATTTTGCCCTCGTGCGCCGGGATGTCCCGCTCGCCCTTGGTCACGTTGCCCCAGATGACGACGCTGCCGTCCTCCTTCAGGGCCGCGTTGGTCATCGCGGTGGAGGCGATGTCGACGACGCCGCTTTCCAGCCCCGCGGGCACCGCGGAATAGGCGCTGGTCTGGAACCCGCCGTAGGCCGCCGCCCCGTCCTTGGTCAACAGCAGGTAGTTGTTGATGTTGGCGGTGACCTTGGCGATATTGCCCTGGAACTGCTTCTTCAGCTTGATGTCGTTGAGGTTGCCGTTGCCCCAGATATACAGTGTGCCGTCTTCGGAAAGCGCCATGGAGAACTGGTTGCCGGCCTCCAGCTGGACGATGTCGAGGTTCTCCTCCTCCTGCGCCGCGTCCTTGATTTCCTTGGGGAAATCAGCCTGGTTATTGCGCGTGTTGCCCCAGACGTACAGCTTGCCCTGCGCGTCCATCGCGACGGCGTGGTCGTAGCCCACGGCGATGTCGACAATCCGCGCGTCCCGGACCTCCTGAGGGACGTCGGCCAGGGTCACCGCCTTGGTGACCGCCAGGCTGCCCCAGGAGTGGATTTTGCCGTCCGTGTCCAGGCCGAAGCCGAAGGTGGTGCCGGGGGCGATTTTCTCGATTTTGCCGTTCATCTCCCGGGGCACGGCCATCATGTTGAAGCCCGGGCCGATGTTCTGCTGGGTGTTGTCCTGGAAGCTCAGGTCCAGCGGCCAGATCATCGGGCCGATGACCACGAACAGGAAAATCAGCACGAAGATGATGACCGCCAGCCGGGAGAGCCGCTTGCTGAAGAAGTTGCGGATGACGGTCCGCATCGGGCTTTGCAGCGCCTCTTCCTCCATGAAGGTCAACTCGCGCTGCGGGCCCCAGAACAGCCGCTTGAGCCAGGCGTAGGGAGGGAAACCCCTTCTCAATTTGCTGTTGTCGCTCATGGGTTCCTCCTTACTTGTTCACCCGCACGCGCGGGTCGATGAGGCCGTAGGACAGGTCGGTCAGCAGCGTGCCGACCAGGCTGATGATGGTGTAGAACATCTGCATGGCAAGCGCCAGCTCGTAGTCGTTGTTCAGCAGCCCTTGGATGTACAGCCGGCCGGTGCCGTTCAAGGAGAAGGTGCTCTCCACCACGATGGAGCCGCCGAAGATGCCCAGGAACCAGCCGATAATAATGGTGACCACGGGCAGCAGGGCGTTGCGCCAGGCGTGGGAGTAGATGACCACCTTTTCCCGGACGCCCTTGGCGCGCGCGGTCCGGATATAGTCCATGGACAGGGCGTCGATCATCGACACGCGCACGTAGCGGGTCATGCCGCCCAGGGAGGCGAAGGTCATGACGATGAGGGGCAGGGAGATGTAGTACAGCTTGTCCAGGAAGGCTCGGAAGCCGGTATAGTTGCTGCCCGGCGTCTTCATGCCCATCACGGGGAAGACCCGGAACAGCACCGCCAGAAAGTAGATGAACACCAGGGAGATGATGAATATCGGTATCGAATAGCCGATGATGCTGAAGACCTGCACGCCCTTGTCCAGCCGGCTGTTTCGCTTGACTGCGGTTTTGATGCCCAGCGGTATGGTGATGCCCAGCGCCAGGATGGTCGCGAAGATATTGATGAAGACGGTGTTCTTCATCGGCTCGGTGATGACGTCCCGGACGTCCTGCTTGAACAGGCTCGAGTACCCGAAATTGCCCTGCAGCAGCCCGTTGCGCTGGCCGTATTTCAGGCCGGGCCGCATGTCGGGAATCAGCCCCATCCACCGGGCGTACCGCTTCAGCAGCGGGTCGTCCAGGCCCATTTCCCGGCGCAACTGCTTGTACTGCTCCTCATACTGCTCCGGCTTGAGCGTCCTGCGCATCGGCTCCAGCTGGGCCCGGGCGGGGTCCGTGGGGATGAGGTTGTAGAGCATGTACATCAATAGCGAGAGGATGAGGAAGACGACGATCATATACACAATACGCTTGAGCACGTATCTCGTCATCGCGGTACCGACCTTTCTGTAAAACGCGCCTGGCGCGGTTTCCGGCGGCGCGGCTGGGCGCGGCGGATGTTTTTACATTGTTTTTCAACAGCCGTCGACGGGGACGGACCCGGAGGCCCGTCCCCGTCGTGGAGGTTTATACGCCGGTGGATTTGTTACTCTTCGATCCAGGCATAGACGATGGACGACTCGAAGTCCCACAGGGAGCTTTCGGTGTAGCCCTTCAGCTTGTCGGCGAAGATGGAGTAGTAGACGTTGGAGTACAGTGGGATTTCGGGCAGCAGCTCGTTCCACAGGTCGATGTAGTCGACCCACAGCTTGCGGTAGCCCTCGACGTCGTCGGACGTCACGCCGTAGACCATGTCCATGGACAGCTTGTCGAGCTGCTCGTCGAAGAGGAAGTTGGAGTTGTAGCCCAGGGCCACCTTCTCCGGGTCGCTCGTCCAGCTGAAGGACATGTCATAGATGGGGGTGAAGTTGGTGGCCAGGTTGTACATGCCGAACTTCGGCACGCCGTACTGCTCGCCGACGGTCTTGTCGCGGTACATCCAGTTGAGCAGCTCGGGGAAGGTCATGATGCTCTGGCGGATTTCCATGCCCACGGTGGCGACGTCGGGGTTCTGCGCCAGCATGGTCGCCAGCAGCTCGGACACCGGGTTGGCCTCGGTGGAAGCCCATTCGATGATCAGCGGCATCAGCACGGTGCCGTCCGCCAGGGTCACGTTGTGCTCGTACTGGCCGGCTTCCTCGGCGGAAACCTTCTTGTAGCGCAGGCCGGCGGTCCACTCCTTGCCCTCGGCGTCCAGCGTCCAGCCGTCCTCGACCAGCAGCTTGGTGGCGTCGTCCAGGGAGTAGGGGTAGGTGTTCAGCTTCTCGTTGAGCTCTTCCTCGGACTCCTTGTACATCCACATGGCCAGGCCGTAGGGGCCGTGGACCAGGGCGCCGAAGCCGCCGGTGAAGGTGTTGGCGAACTCGGGGCGGTTGAGCAGGTGGGCGATGGAATGGCGCACGGCCTTGAACTGGGACGGGCCGAAGTCGCACTGGAACATCAGCTTGCCGTAGCCGTTGCGCTCGTAGTTGACGGTCTGGAAGCCGCCCTCGGCCACCATGTCCAGCGCCGCGTTGACGTCGTCGCCGCCGGTCAGGCCGTTGATCAGGTTGATGCCGCCGGTCTTCAGCGCGTCAAACTGGGTGGCCTCCTCGGTCTTGACGATGATGAGCTTCTGCACGTGGGGCTTCTGGCCCTCGAAGTTGCCCTTGTAGTTGGGGTTGATTTCCAGCACCGCCTGCTTGGCGCCCTTGTCGTAGCTGACCAGGTTGTAGGGGCCGGCGGTGACGCGGCCTTCGGAGCGGAAGCGGACGTCCGCCACGCGGAAGGCCAGGGTGGCGATGGCCATGTCGCCCACGATGTAGGCGCCTTCGCCGTCGTCCTTGACGTCATAGGTGTCGCCCAGCCACATGTTGATGCTCAGCGGGCTGAGGCTGGCGTAGGACAGGTCGTAGAAGTAGGGGAGGTAGTCCTTGACGATGGTCAGCGCGTAGGTGTAGTCGTCAATCAGGCGAACGCCCTTGAACGCGGGGGTCTCGCCGGACTTGTAGGTGTCGCCGCCGACGAAGAAGTCGGCCGCCGTGGACTTGCTGCCCAGGGCGATGAGCGTGGGATGCGCGAACAGCAGCACGCTGGCGACGAAATGCTTGGCGTTGATGGGGGTGCCGTCGTTGAATACCAGGTCCTGGTAAATCTTGACGGTGAAGGTCTTCGTGCCGTCTTCGTTCTCAACCTGCTCGACGCTTTCGGTGACCGACTTGTTGAGGACCATCGCGCCGCCCTGGTCAAAGGCGATGGTGCCGTAGTCGTTCATCAGGCCGCGGATCATGTTATCCGAGGCGTTGTTCGTCCAGATGGCGCCGTGGGCCCAGTCGCCGGAAATCTCGGTGGAAGACCCGTAGATGATCTCCCCGCCGACCGCCGGCTCCGCGGCCTCTGCGGACACGCCCAGGACGCCGATAAGCATCAGGCCTGCCAGCAACAGTGCGACCAGTTTCTTCATGTAGTAATCCCTCCGTCTATACGTATTGAGCTTGACCATCGTCAGGTCTTGCGCCCTCATGCCAGTATACATTGCCCTTTTCCATTTTGACAAGCCTTTTGTTCCCGGCGGCTGTCCGGCGGCCGGAAAAGGCGCGTTCCCCAGGGGAAGCGCCGCCGCCGCGGGTATGGTATAATCGCTTCGCGCACCATAATTAAGGAGGTTCATTCCCAAATGCCGGAAATCCTGGACCAGATTTTTTCCGTCGGCGTACAGAACCCGACGCTGGAAGTGTTCGACATCATCATGAAGACGCCCCACGGCACCAGCTACAACGCCTACCTGGTCCGCGGGGACAGCAAGGCCGCGCTGGTGGAGACCGCCAAGGACGGCTTCCTGGGGGACTACCTGAAAAACGTGGAAGCGGTCATGCCCTTCGACAAGGTGGACTACCTGATTGTCAACCATACCGAGCCCGACCACGCCGGGGTCATCCCCAAGCTGCTGGAGAAGAACCCGGGGCTGGAAATCATCGGCACCGCCAGCGCCATCAACTTCATCGGGCAGAT
>JAAZAQ010000385.1 GCA_012514225.1 Clostridiales bacterium
CCGCCGCGGACTCCCGGCGCTTGCCGATGGTGTCGATTTCGTCGATGAAGACGATGCAGGGCGCCTTCTCGTAGGCCTGCTTGAACAGGTCGCGCACCTTGGCCGCGCCCATGCCCACGAACATCTCGACGAACTCCGAGCCGGAAATGGAGAAGAAGGGCACGTTGGCCTCCCCGGCGACCGCCTTGGCCAGCAGGGTCTTGCCGGTGCCCGGGGGGCCGACCAGCAGCACGCCCTTGGGCATGACCGCGCCCACCTCGGTGTATTTTTCGGGGCTGTGGAGGAAGTCCACGACCTCGCGCAGCGCCTCCTTGGCCTCCTCCTGCCCGGCGACGTCGGCAAAGGAGACCCCGGTGATGGGCTCGATGTAGATTTTCGCGTTGCTCTTGCCCAATTGCATCGCGTTCATGCCGCCCAGCTTGCCCATGCGCTTGCTCATCCACTGCCCGATGAGCAGGAAGAAGCCGATGGGCAGCAGCCAGGACATCAGGAAGCTGGTCAGGGGGGAGGCCGGCTCCACGATGGGGGCGGAGAACTGAACGCCGGCGGCGCTGAGCTTGTCCACCAGCGTTGGGTCGTCCATCAGGCCGGTCTTGTACAGCGCGGGCGGGGCCGCCCTGTCCGAGAAGGTGATCTGCACATCGTCCCGGCTGACGTCGCCCACCTTGCCCTCCTCCAGCATCTTCAGGAAGGCGCTGTAGGGCACCTCGGTCACCTGCGGCTGCATGACCCGGGGGAAGATGAAGGCGTTGAGCAGCATGATGGCCACCATCGCGATGGCGTAATACAGCATCAGGGGCTTCTTGGGGGATTTGACTTCTTTCATGTCCGTCCGCCTCCTCGGGGTCACTCCACCATGGAGAGCCGGTAGCTGAGAAACCGCAGCCGGATGCCCGCGACCCGGCCGTCCTTGATGTCATAGTGCAAAAGCGTGGTCGTAGCGTCGGGGCTGCCCACGTAGACATATTGCAGCAGGCCCGTATCCGGGTCGTCGGAGGCCACCTTGTAGCTGGCGAAGCCCTCGGCGATGTCGTAGTAGATGCCGCGGTCGCCCCGGTCGTTGGGCAGCTGGCCCATGTCGCGGAAGCGGTCCGTGACCTCCTTCATCTGCATGCCCACCGCGCTGCCGCGGGGGCCCTTCATGGAGGGCAGGCGGGTGGTCACGTCGTAGAGCAGCACGCCTTCCCCGGAGTCGAAGAACCGCGCCTCGCCCCAGGGGTAGCGCAGCAGGAACGCGTCCCCGGCCACCGCGTCGTCCGTGACCGGCTCCTCCGCCTCCGGCTGGCCGAATTCGGCGGCGAACTGCTCTTTCGTGGTCTTCAGCAGCGTGAAGGCGGAGAAGCCGTCCTCCGCGCGGAAGAACTTCTTGAAACCGGTCTGAATCTTGTACTCGACAATCATCT
The DNA here is from genome assembly GCA_012514225.1 of Clostridiales bacterium. Taxonomy (GTDB): domain Bacteria; phylum Bacillota; class Clostridia; order Christensenellales; family Aristaeellaceae; genus UBA6115. Next base: position 1,404 of record JAAZAQ010000385.1, read on the forward strand.
CGTTGGAGCGCTTGCCGTAGCGGTTCACCGCGATGGCCCGCAGCAGCACCCTGCCCCCGGGCAGCAGGATGGGCTCGCCCGTGTAGCGCGGGGAGTCGATGGTGGGCTTGGTGCCGTCGATGGTGTAGTAGAGCTCGACCTCCTTGTCCTCCTCGTCCACGATGCGCAGGGAGACGCGGATGGGGCGCTGGTAGGTCTTCGACTCCATGTTGGTCTTGGGCGCCAGCGGGGTGGGCAGGGTGATGGTGTAGCGGATGGCCATCTCGTCGCTGACCAGCTGGCTGGACACGGCGACGGCGCGGAAGTTGTAGGTGCCCTCGTTCAGGGTGATGGGTTCGGTGAACAGGGTGCCCGAGTCGGGCAGCGGGCCCTCCCCGGTGGTGTAGAAGATGTCGTAGTCCTGGGAGGAGAGGAAGGACACCTCCTTGGAAAATATGTGGCGCCCGGAGGGCAGGGAGGCGGTGGGCGGCAGGGGCACCAGCGCGGAGCGCTGGTTGAAGAAGCCCAGGTCGTCCGTTTCCTCATAGGCCTTCTGCATCAGCGCGACCGCCTCGGGCAGGCGCTCCTGCTCCAGCAGGATGCCGATGGCGTGCCGGTAGGCGGCGGCGCTCTTCTTGTCCAGCTCGGTGTAGATGCGGGTGTAGACCCGCTCCGCGTCCCCCATCTGCCCGGCCGCCTCGTAGGCCTCCGCCGTCAGCAGCAGCTTCTCCGCCAGGTCGGGGCGCTCCGGCTCCTTCTCCTCCGCCTTCAGGTAGCTGGCGATGGAGCGGCTGATATAGCCCTGGTCCAGGTATTCCGTGCCCAGGGCCCAGTAGGCGTCCGCGTTGGCGTCCCGCCCCATGCGCGCCAGGATGAGCTGCCCCGGCGCGGACACCTTCAGCCAGATGAAGGCCGCCGCGGCCAGCAGCAACAGGATGGACAGCGCGAAGGCCCCCACCTTGACCCAGTTGACCATGCGGCTCTGGTAGGTGCTCTTGCGGATCAGGCGGCTGCGGCGCTTCTTGCGCCTGCGCCGCGGCTTGCCGCCCGCCTTGCGCGCGGCCGGGGGGCGGTGCCCCCAGGAGAGGTCCTCCGGCGCGACCGGCTCAGCCGCCTGCACGCTGGGCGGCTTTTCCCCCATGTAGGCGCCGCAGGCAGGGCAGACCCGGGAGGCGGCGTCCGACTGCTGCCCGCACTGGCCGCACTTCATCGCTTTCAAGGCTCCGTCAGGCCCCGGAGCGCCTCGTACTCCGGGTCCTCCCCGAAGTCGCGCTCCGGCGCGTCGCCGCGCAGGGCCTCGATGGCCGAGCGCAGCTCGATGTAGTCGAGGTAGCGGAGGCCTTCCTCCCGCGCCCGCTCCAGGAGCAGGGGCAGGGCGCGTTCGTCCCCCAGCCGGCCCAGGTAGGCGGCCAGCACCGCCTGCCGCCCGGGGCAGGCGTCAAAGAGGCGGACGAGGGCGGAATACACCTGGGGATACCGCGGGTAGTGGCTCAGGATGCCCAGCAGCGCCTCCCGCCCCGGCTCGTTGGCCTCCTCCAGCGCCTCCAGCATCGCCGGCACGGCTTCCTCGCCCATCTCCTCCAGGCTCTCCAGCGCGAAATCGGCCAGCGCGTCGCGCTCCGCCCGGTCCACTTGCCAGGAGACGTACAGCGGCAGGGGCAGCAGGCTGCCCAGCTCCAGCAGCAGCCGGACGGCCAGCATCCGCGCCTCCTCCGGCGCGTCCCCCTCGCGCAGCAGGTCGACCAGCGGCGCCTCCGCCGCCGCGCCCAGCGCATGCAGGCGGGCGAGCAGCAGCTCCGGCACGGTGACGCCGTGGCGCAGGTAATCCAGCATCTGCCGGATGAGCCGGCCGGGGCTGGACTCCCCCTCAAAATAGCCGCGCGGCGCCTCCCCGGACAGCCAGGGCGCGGGCGTGTCCAGGAATTCCTCGTACAGCGTCGGCATCATGTCCTCCACCTCGGCGAGGTCGTGCGCCTCGTCCTGGTGCTCCTCCAGCCAGGCGCGCAAAAACCCGGCGAAGCGGCCGTCGAAGTCAATCAGCTCCATCCGTCGCCTCCCCCGAAAGCAGGGCGCGCAGCTCCTCCGGCCCGAAGGCGCGCTCCGTGCGGCAAAAGTGGCAGGTGAGCCGGGCGTCCTCGCCCGTGCGCAGCATCTTCTCCAGCTCCTCCCGGCCCAGCGCGCCCAGCGCCTTGCGCATCCGCTCCCGGCTGCAGTCGCACCGGAGGGCCAGCGGCTCCTCCGCGAGGACGTCGGGCTCAAGGTCGGAAAACCAGTCCAGCGCCAGTTCCTTCAGGGAGCGGTCGTAAATCTCGCGGCTGATGTTGGCGAAGAAGGGGATGCGCAGCTCCAGCGCGCGCAGGGTGCGCTCCTGGCACTGGGGCATGGCCTGAATGAGGATGCCCCCGGAGGAGAGCACCGTGCCCGCCTCGTTGAGGCAGCCCAGGGCCACCAGGGAGGGCGTCTGCTCGGAAATGGTGAAATAGTGGGCGAAGTCCTCCCCCAGCTCGCCGGAGACAAGGTTGATGACCGAGGTGAAGGGCTCGCCGGCGTTAAAATCCTTGACCACGACCAGCCGGCCGCTGCGCCCCACGAAGCCGGCCACGTCCTGCCGCCCCTCGGGGGTCGGCGGAAGCTCGGCCTGCGGGTTTTCCACGGAGATTTTCAGCCGGTTCCCGGAGACGCCGCAGGTCATCCTGCCGCCGGCGCCGTCGCCCGTCACGGTGACGGTCAGGCGCCCCTTCTCCTCCTTGACCAGCCCGCCCAGCATCGCGCAGGCGGGCAGCAGCCGGCCCATGGCCGCGGCCGCGGCGTCGCTGGCCCGATGGATGTCGGCGGCCTGCTGCGCCATGCGCGTGGAACGCGCCATGAGCGCCCGGGCCTGCCCCTTCCTTAGGGTCAGGCGCAGGAGGGAATCCGGGTCGGGATAAATCAGGGATTGCGTCATGTCGTCCTCATTCCAGGGGCTTTTTCGCCAGGAAGTGCAGCCGCCGGGCCTGGGGGCCCGGCGCGCGCAAAGTCAGGTTGCCGTAGCAGCGGACGGAGCCGAAGCCCGCCTGACGGAGCGCCGCCTCGATTTCCCCGCGCGACCAGCCGCGCTGCGCCTGCCGCTCCACCAGGCGGTCAAAGGCGCCGTCCGTCCGGCGGGCGAACACGGACAGCTCCATGTGCAGCCTTTGGGCGCGCTGGTCCCAGCGGCTGAGCCAGACGTAGGCGATGTCCTCCTCCAGCAGCACCTGCGGGGCCTTCGGCAGCAGGCGGCTGAGCTTGAAGTGTGAGGACAGGTCGAAGGCGAGGGCGCCGCCGGGCTTGAGCGCCCGGTAGGCGGACAGCAGGAAGCGCCGTAAATCCCGCGGGGTCAGGAGGTAATTGACCCCGTCGCAGGCGCAGACGACCGCGTCCGCCGGCCGGTGCGCCGCCAGCGCGCGCAAGTCCTGGCGGGTGAAGGCCAGGGACAGCCCCGCCTGCCGCGCCTTCCGCGCGGCGACGGAAAGCATCTCCTCCGAGGCGTCGCCCGGCGTGACCGAATAGTGCCCGGCCAGCTCCATCGTCATGTTCCCGGTGCCGCAGGCCCCCTCCAGCACCCGCCCGCCCCGCGGGACGCCCGCCTGTTCCAGCAGCTTCCGGTAATGGGCGCCCCAGGCGCCGTAGTCCACGTCCCGCATCAGCCGGTCGTAGACACGGGCGAAGTCACCGTACACCCGCGGCCTCTTCCGGGGCGTCCTCCCCCTCCTCCGCCTGGGCCAGCCCGCGGTTGATTTCCGCGCCGGGGATGCGCGCGTTGATGAAGCGGTCGAAGACGGCGTTGGTGAAGGCCGCGTAGGCGTAGCGCGCCAGGGCGTTGCCGATGAGCAGGTAGTAGCCGCACAGCGCCATGAAGGCGTAGAGGAGGTAGGGGGTGAAAAACGCGACGAGGGCGGCGGCCAGCGCCGGGAGCAGCATGGCCAGCCGGACGCCCGCCACCTGCGGCAGGCGGCCCAGGGCCAGCAGGAAGCTGTTGCGCAGCAGGGTGCCAAAGCCCATGCGGTAGGTGACCATCATCGGGTAGGCGAAGGTGAGCGCCAGCATCCACACCGCGCCCAGCGCCAGGGTGAGAATCTGCGGCAGCAGGAAGAAGGCGCCGCCGCTTTCCGCCATCGCGCCGTAGAAGCGGTAGCACACCAGCATGACAAGGGGCATCACGCCGGTGATGGCGGAGACGCCCAGCGCCTGCTTCCAGTTGTCCTTCACCGCGTCCTTGAAGTCCGACCAGACGAAGGCGTGCTCGTCCCGCGCCCAGTTGCGGGTCACGTAGGCCAGGCCCGCCTGCACCGGGCCGGTCAGGGCGACGCAGGGAATGAGCAGCACGAAGCCCGAAAACAGGATGCCGTAGATGACCTGCGGGCTTTGCGCGGTCAGTTCGGAGGCGCTCTGTGCGCCGGCGCCCAGGGCGTCGGACACCTCCAGAAGGTGGGAGAACAGGCCGTTGACCATGACGACCCACACGTACATCATCGGCAGGAAGGCCAGCGCGGTCATCAGGTTGACGCGGAAGAGGCCGGACAGGCGGATGCGCAGCATCTCCCAGAACAGCTGCCAGCGGTTGCGCGGCAGGTCGTCCCGGCGGTAGTCCCCCTTGCCGCTTTTCCCGTAGTAGAAATTATTGAGCAGTTTGCCGAACAAAGCGCTTCCTCCCCCCCTGTTTCGCCTGATTATAGCATACCGCGCGGCCCGGGGGCGGCGCGGTATGTGGACGGTGTGTGAACCTTGGGCGCGGGCTCAGTTCAGGTTGAGCTTCATGTCCCCCGGAAGAATCCAGCCCTTTTTCCGGAAGCCCGCCGCGATGAGCCAGGTCAGCAGGGCCGGCAGGGCGAAGTGCATCAGCAGGATGAGCAGCAGCGTGGAAACCGGCCCGAAGGTCTCCTTCATGGAAGCCCAGGCGGCGAACTGGCCCACCAGCCCGCTGGTGCCCATGCCCCCGCCCAGGGGGTTGTTGGGCATCCGGAACACCACGGTGGAGAGCGGCCCCAGGACGGCGGAGGCCAGGGTGGGCGGAAGCCAGATGACAGGCTTCCTGACGATGTTGCCGAACTGCAGCATGGAGGTGCCCAGGCCCTGGCTGACCAAGCCCCCCACGCCGTTGTCCGGGTAGGACTGCACGGCGAAGCCCACCATCTGCGCGCAGCAGCCGGCGCAGGCGGCGCCCGCCGCCAGGCCGGACAGGCCCAGGGAGATGCTGATGGCGGCGGAGGAGATGGGCGCGGTGAGCGCCAGCCCCATGATGACGGCGACCAGGACGCCCATGGGCAGGGGCGCCAGCTCGGTGGAGCGGTTGACCACCCCGCCCAGCCCGTTCATGAAGGCGGACACCGCCGGGCCCGTGAACAGGCCGACCAGGCCGCCCACGATGATGGTTGCGGCCGGCACCAGCACGATGTCCACCGGCGTCTTCCCGGC
>JAAZAQ010000054.1 GCA_012514225.1 Clostridiales bacterium
CCGACCTGCTCGAACCGGGGCCTGGCCAGCTTCCAGGATTTCTTCCTGGAAAACAGGAGGCCCGGCGTCTTGTTCATGCTGACCTGCAGCAAGTTTTCCAGCACGCTCATGTCCAGCGCCAGGCCCTGCCGCTGCCGGTCCTCGGAGACGAAGGCCAGGTCGCTGCGGATAGCCCTGCGCGGGCTGGACAGGTCCGCCCGCCGCCCGAGCACCTCCACCTCGCCGGAATGCCGCCGGTCCGCGCCGAAAACCGCGCGCGCCATCTCCGTGCGCCCCGAGCCCACCATGCCCGCCACCCCGAGGATTTCACCCCGGCGGATGTCAAAGCTAATCTCCGGGCTGTCCCGGTGCAGCCTCAGGCCGCGGACCCGCACCGCGACGTCCCCCTTCGCGTGGGGCTCCTTGACGTAGAACTTGTCCACCGGCCGGCCCACCATGTCCTGGGTCATCCTCCCCAGGTCGAACCCGCCCCCGTCCCGGGCGTACTCGCTGACCTTCCGGCCGTCCCGCAGCACGGTGACCCGGTCGGCGATCTGCGCGATTTCCTGCAGGTGGTGCGAGATGTAGACGACGGCGACGCCCTTGTCCCTGATTTTCAGCACGATGTCCAGCACCTTCTGGCTGTCCCGGCTGCTGAACATCGAGGTGGGCTCGTCCATGATGAGGGCCCGGCTGTCCTTCGCCATCGCCTTGAGAATCTTGACGAACTGCCGCTCGGCGGCGGACAGGCGGCCCACGATGGCTTCCGGGTCCAGTGCCAGGCCGTACTCCAGGATGAGCGCGCCGGCGCTGCGCACCGCGGCGCCCCCGTCATACCACCCGCCGGGGGTTTTGGGCTCGCGCCCCGTATAGATGTTCTCCGCGATGGACATGGAGTTGGCCAGGATGTTCTCCTGGTAAATCACCTGGATGCCCAGGGCGGCGGACTGGCGGGGGTCCAGCCGCGGCACGGGCTCCCCGTCAAAAAAAATCTCCCCGGCCGTCGGCGCGACCGCCCCGGCCAGCAGTTTGATGAGGGTGGATTTGCCCGCGCCGTTTTCGCCCACGATGCAGTGGACCTCGCCCACCCTGGCGGTGAAGTCCACGTCCTGCAGCACCAGGTTCCCGGCGTAGGCTTTCGAAAGCCCCCTGGCTTCGATCAACGCTTTGCCGTTCATGCGGCCTTTCCTGCCGGCGCCCCGCCCGGGGACGGGGCGGGCCCCGGCGGCCCCGCCGGAACCCGCCCGCGCCGTGCGATGTTTATTTGAACCCGTCCAGCCCGCCGACGTGCTCGACCATCTTGTCGTTGGGAATCCAGGTCCACTCCATGGAGGTCGCGTTTTCCTTGGTGAGCACCTCGGGGGAGTAGGTGTAGAGCTTCTGCTCGGTCCAGTCGCCGTGCACCGCCGCCGCGTACAGGGCCTTGAAGCCCATGTAGGCCTGGTAGCCGGGGCCGTAGCCGGCGACCATCTCCAGCTTGCCCTCGTTCATCAGCTGGATGCCCACCGCGCTGCCGCCGGTGGACACCAGGCGCGTCTTCTCCATCAGGCCGGCGCCTTCCAGCGCGGCCACCACGCCCATCGCGATCTGCTCGCTGTTGGCGAACACCGTGTCGAAGGCCACGCCGCTGGCGATCATGTCCTGGGTGGCGGCCAGCCCGCTGTCGGCCATCCAGTTGGTCTCGGTCATCTTGACGATCTCGACGGAATTGTTGTTGTCCTTCAGCGCCGCCTCGATGCCGCGCATGTACTCCTCGATGATGCCCATGCCCAGGTTGCCCGCGCAGTAGAAGATCTTGGAGCCCGGGTAGTTCTTGGCCACGTAGTCGATGACGGTGTAGCCGTAGTCGTAGTAGCTGCAGCAGACCGTGGTGACGTAGGAGGCCGGGTCGATGGTGGGCGCGGGCTCGGAGTTGACGAACACAATCGGGATGCCCAGCTCCTTGCACAGCTCGGCCGCCTTCACGTCCCCCTCCGGCGACATGGTGTAGGAATAGATGCCGTCCACCCCCTGGATGTGCATGTCCTGGATGATGTTCAGCTGCGTGTCCGGCGTCCAGCCGGCGTCGCCGGAGACCACGTTCACGCCCATGCGCTTGGCGGCGTCGGCGAAGCAGTCGTAGTCAAAGGCGTTCCAGTCGTCCTCCGCGGAGGCATAGATGTAGCCGAAGGTGTAGGTCTTCTCCGCGGCCGCCCCGGCCGCCAGCCCCAGGAGCAGCATCAGCATCAGTGCGAGAGCCGTCAGTTTCCTCATGGTGACCACCTTTCCCTTTATCTTGATAGCGCCCAGCGCTTCGGTTTCGCCGCAAGATGACCGGTTGGCTATAATAATAAGGAAGAATCGAACGTTTCCGCGAAGGCGGCGGTTTCCCCGGCCGACCCGGCCGTGCGTTTGAATAACGCGAGCCCTTCGCCGCATCTGTCGTGCCGGCATCGAAACCCTGTATTTTTGTGGTTTGTCCATAGGTCGTGCGTTTTGATGATATCGGGGCGCCCAGCCCTTGTCAAGCCGCCGCGTCGGGGCATTTATGGAAGCCGGAACAGGCGTCCCCGGCGGTCGGGGCGGCCCCGCGCCTTCCTTGACAGTCCGCGGCGCGGTGCTGTATATTCCTGTGGAACAAGCAAAGAACCAAAGGAGCGGGCGCGCCCGGAGCCGGTGTGCCGTCTGTCCCCCCGCCGCGTCCCCCGGCGGCACCAAATCCGCGCCCCCAGGCGTCCCGGAACGCGCGCGAATCCGGGATATCCCCTCACCGGCCCCGCTCGGGGCCGGCAACATTCAGTCAGACAAGGAGAAGCGACATTGAGCGAACAAGGCGCCGGCAGGGAAATGCTCAAGATGCACAACGTGTCCAAGTGCTTTCCCGGCACGCTGGCGGTGGACTGCGTTGATTTCGACGTGCGGGCGGGCGAGGTGCACGCCCTGGTGGGGGAGAATGGCGCCGGCAAGTCCACGCTGATGAAGCTGCTGGCCGGCTCCTTCAACGACTACACCGGCACTGTGCGCATCGACGGGCAGGAGGTCAAGCTGCACACCCCCGCCCAGTCCAAGGCCCACGGCGTGGGGATGATTTACCAGGAGCTGAGCCTGGCGCGCCCCATCACCATCGCGGAGAACCTGCTGGTGGGCAAGCTGCCCGTGCGGGGCCTGTTCATCAACGACCGGGAGGTCAAGCGCCAGGCGCGCGAGCTGCTGTCCCGGGTCGGGCTGGACAAGCTGGACCCCTCCCTCCCGGTATCCGCCATCAGCCAGTGCGAGGCGCAGCTGGTGGAAATCGCGAAATCCCTGGGCGACAACCCGAAAATCCTGGTGATGGACGAGCCGACCAGCGCCCTGTCCAGCGAGGAGGTTCACCGCCTCTTCGCCATCATCCGCCAGCTGAAGGCCCAGGGCATCGCGGTCATCTATATTTCCCACCACCTGCAGGAGGTGTTCGAGATTTCCGACCGCGTCACCATCATGCGCGACGGCCGGCGGCAGGGCACCTACCAAACCGACCGCATCACCAAGGCGGAGATGACCCACCTGATGGTCGGCCGCTCGGTGGACGAGTTCTACGCGCAGCGCATCTCGGCCATCGGCGACGAGCTGTTCCGCGTGGAGGGGCTGTCGCGCTGGGGCTTCTTCCACGACGTCAGCTTTTCCGTCAGCGCCGGGGAAACCCTGGCCGTCTGCGGCCTGGCCGGCTCCGGGCGCACCGAGCTGGCGCGCGCCATCGTGGGCGTGGACCGCTACGACGAGGGGCGCATCCTGCTGCAGGGGGAGGAGGTGCGCTTCGCCAA
>JAAZAQ010000386.1 GCA_012514225.1 Clostridiales bacterium
CCCGCCGCGATATCCGCCAGCCGGCACAGCTGCAGCGCGTCGTAGAGCGCCAGCGCGCCGACCGCGCCCATCGCCTGGGTGCCGTTGATCAGGGCCAGGCCTTCCTTGGCCTGAAGCTCCAGCGTCGTAAGCCCCGCCCGCTCCATCACCGTCTGGCCCGGCATCACCTTTCCCCCGTATTCAGCCTCGCCCAAGCCCAGGAGCACCAGCGCCATGTGGGACAGCGGCGCCAGGTCGCCCGAGGCGCCCAGGGAGCCTTTCTCAGGGACGACGGGGTGCACGCCGGCGTTCAGCATGCCAAGCAGGGTCTGCACCAGCTCCGGCCGCACGCCGGAATGCCCCTGGCACAGCGCGTTGGCGCGCAGCAGCAGCATCGCCCGCACCGTTTCCGCGGCGAGGGGGTTGCCGCAGCCCACCGCGTGGCTGACAATCAGGTTGCGCTGCAGGAGGTTGACCTGTTCGCCGGAAATCCGCACGCTGCTCAGCGCGCCGAAGCCGGTGTTGATGCCGTACACCGCGCGGCTTTCCCGCAGGATGCCCTCGACGATTTCCCTGGAGCGGCGCATCGCCGGCAATGCCGTTTCCGAGAGGGAAACCTTGGCCCCAAACCGCGCGACGGCGACGACCTGCTCCAGGGACAGATGATGGCCGTCGATGACGACCTGGGAAATGCTGTCGGCGAACATGCGGGCGCTCCCTCCAATTCCTGTCATGCCGTTCTGTGCCGCCCTACTATACGCCATCCGGCTTCAATACAAAAGCCCGGAACGCGGCGTTCCGGGCTTTGGCAGGGGCATAAGGACTCGAATTTTATTCAGCAGTTATTTGGCGTTGTTTTGTATTCATCCCTGTTCAAGAAGCATTGAAAACACTCACTTTTATACAATGAGGTTATTCACGGTACAACTGTATACAAAGCCGTAAAGGGTAAAAATAAGGGTACCAGGTCTCCTTGGAATGGTCACTCATAGTAAACAAAATCGGCATCAAGGTGGGGTTCGTTGGTACAATCAAAGCAAATAAACTTCAGCAAAGGCTCAATGGCAGTGTACTCTCTATAGCAGCTCAATGAACTAGAAAAAATAAAGACTGTTATTATGCAAGAGAAATTGATATTGTATATATAATGGGTCATTCTCTCGGGGGTCCAGATGACTTGTATTATGAACAGTACCTTATCCCAATACTTAAGAATGCACATTGGGTTTTTTTCTATCATAATAATGATAGAAAAGAGAAAGAGGATTTTGCACAGAAACACTCACTAAAGAATGTTGAGTTCATTCATTGGTGAAATCTGTAAAGAATTCGTAATGATACTTGTTTGGAGATTGAATATATGAACTTCACCTACCTGACCACCTTCCCCGCCTTCTCCCAACTCCTCGGCTACTGCCGGGAGGCGGAGGACTTCGCGCTGTCCCGTCCCAACATCGGCGCAACCTCCGCCCGCAAGGCGATGGAGTACCTGGTGAAGTTCCTCTACGCCGCCAGGGTCGGGGAGCCTGAGCAGGGAAAAACGCTGTTTGAGATGGTCACGGACCCGCGCTTCACCGCTTTCGTGGGCGATCCCACCCTGCTCAACAGCATCCACTACATCCGCCGGATGGGCAACGTGGCGGTGCATGACGGCACCCTGACGGCAGACGACGCCTTGAAGGTGCTGGAGGAGCTGCACTTCCTGGTGGGAGAAACCTGCATCCTGCTGGGGCTCATCCCCGACTACGATGATTTCGTGAAGCCGGGTGCCTCCGTCCCTGTGGTGCCGCCGACGCCTTCCACACAGAAAGTCACCGTCGCGCCGGAGCTGGCTGCGGCCTTCGCCCCGCGGATGCGCTTGGCGCGCTTTGACGTGCGGCACCCGCGGGACGAGGAGGAGAACAAGAAGCTCTTCCTCACCGCCTCCCTGCGTGAGTCCGGCTGGGCCCTCGTCAACCGGCCTGACCAGGCCTTGCCCGGCTGCGCCGGCATCCAGATGATGCTGGAGGGCGGGGACACGGTGGACTATGTGCTCTACGGCCGGGACAACAAGCCCCTGGCGGTGGTGGAGTACACCGCGACCCGGAAGAACCCGCTGGAGGGCCGGGCAAAGGGCATCGCGAAGGCGAACCAACTCGCCCAAAAATACGGGTGCCGCCCGGCGGTGTACTACACGGACGGCTACCACATCTTCTGCATCGACCCGCTGGGCTATCCCCCGCGCCGGGTGTTTTGCTTCCACTCCGTGGCGGAGCTGGAGCTGCTCCGGCTGCGGGCGACCTTGCGCGGGGACCTGAACGCCGTGAAGGTCGACGACGCGATCACCAACCGGGACTACCAGAAAGCCGCGATCGCCGGCGTGTGCGCGGCCTACACAGGCCTGCGCCGCAGGAGCCTGCTGGTGATGGCGACCGGCAGCGGGAAAACCCGCGTGGCCATCTCCTGCGTGGACGTGCTGCTCAAGGCGAACTGGGTCAAGAACGTGCTCTTCCTGGCCGACCGCACCAGCCTGGTGCGCCAGGCGCATAAAAACTTCAGCAAGCTGCTGCCGGGCGTAACCACCTCCGTCTACACGGGAGGAGAGACGGGCCGGGACGGGAACGCACGCGTCATCTTCTCCACTTACCAGACGATGATCAACCTGGTCAATGACGACACGCGGGAGTTTGGCATCGGACGCTTCGACCTGATCATCATCGACGAGGCGCACCGTTCCATCTTCCGCAAGTACAGGGCGCTGTTCCACTATTTTGACGCGCTGATGCTGGGGCTGACCGCCACCCCCAGGAGCGAGGAGAACAAGAGCACCTACGAGGCCTTCGCCCTGCCGGAGGGCAAGCCGGACTATGCCTACGAGCTGGAGCAGGCTATCCGGGATAAGTTTCTCGTGGGCTTTTCCGTGCTGGACCGCACCACGGAGCTGCTGCGCCGCGGCATCCGCTACGACCAGCTGAGCCCGGAGGAGAAGGAGCAGTTTGAGGAGACCTTCTCCCCGGACGACCTGGACACCCAGCCAGATTTTGACGGCACGGTGGTCGAGCCGGGGCGGATCGGGCGGCGCGTGATCAACCTGGGCACCATCGACGTGATGCTGAATGACCTGATGAAGAACGGCCTGAAAATCAACGCCGGTGACAAACTGGGGAAGTCCATTATCTTTGCCGCCAGCCACATTGAGGCCGAAATGATCGCCGAGCGCTTCCGCAAGCTCTACCCCCACCTGGGGATGGACTTCTGCAAGCTGGTGGACAGCCGGGTGGAGAACAGTCAGAGCCTGATTGATACTTTCAGCGAGCGGGACAGCCTGCCCCAGGTCTGCGCCAGCGTGGACATGCTGGACACCGGCATCGACGTGCCGGACGTGCTGAACCTTGTGTTTTTCAAGGGCGTGCGTTCCAAGATCAAGTTCCTGCAGATGGTCGGCCGGGGCACCCGGCTGTCCAAAGACGTGTTCGGCCCGGGGCTGGACAAGCAGGGCTTCCTGATCTTTGACTACTACGACAACTTCCGCTTCTTCTCCACTGGCGACACCTGGACTGCGGCGGGGGGCAGTAAGGGAAGCACGCTTCCTTCCTCCCAGTCGCTCACCCTCAACCGCCGGCGGCTGAGCATCCTGCGCAGGCTGCAGGAGCAGCACAAATTATGCGCTTTTGACACGGGCTACCGGGACGACCTGCGGGCGCATTTCCTCAGTGAGGCGCGGGGGCTGAACAACGACGACATTGAAGTGCAGTACAACATGGCCTGGGTGAGCAAGTACCGCACCGCGGAGAACTGGGACACGCTCACCGAAGCGCGCGCGGCGGAAATCCTCCGGCACGTGCTGCCGCTCATCCCCCCGGAGGGCGACCCGGCCAAGGTGAAGAGCTTCGACATGCTCATCCTGGTCATCGAGGACGTGTATCCGCGCCTGGAAGAAGAGGGCAAGGACGTCCGGAAAATTCGCAATGGCTTCCAGAATGTAAGCCAGGCGATTACCGAGCGGATGCGGGAGCTGCTGAAACTCAAGACCATCCCCGCCATCGTGCAGAAGGAGAAACTCATCGTCTCCATGCTCAATGGCGACTATCTATTGGACGCGTTCTCCCTGGAAAAGGCGGAGGCGGTACGCAAGGAACTGCGCGAGCTGATGGCCTACATCCCCGACCGGGAGGAGTACTATATCCTGGACGTGGACGACCTGCTCATTGACGGCGATACTGTCCCCGGTTTGGAAAGGCCGAAGCCCTATGCAGAAAAAGCGGTCGAATACATCCGGGACAGCGGGAACCCCGCGCTGGCCAAGCTGCGCAACCTGGACGAGCTGACCGACACGGAGAAAGCCGAGCTGACGGACATGTTCATGGTAACACTGGGGACCCGCGCGGAGTTCCTCGCCTGGTCGGGCAATATGCCGCTGCTACCCTTCCTGCGCGTCCAGGTGGGCATCGCGGACGAAGCGATCCAGACCAAGTTCGGCACCCTCCTGGACGACCCAGCGCTGGAGCAGGCGCACCGGATCTACCTGCGGCAAATCATCGGCTACGCCCGGGAAAACGGGGACGTAACCTTCCTGACCCTCCAGCAAGTCAGCCCCTTTTCTGATGTGGACGTCGTCCAGCTCTTCGGGCCGAAGATTTCCTATATCAAGCAGCTGGTCAACGGGCTGCACAAGCCGGTCATATAAGGGGGCGGAACGATGGAAGTGCTGGAGATTCTCAGGGCGAACGGGCCTGCCCTGCTGAAGGAGGACCTGGACTTTTTCGAGACGGAGCTGGGGACCGGCGAATACTCCGGCGCCTATATCGAGGAGTGCCTGGTGCTCATCTCCCAGATCCGCGGCTGGCAGAAAGCACTACAGGGAGAAAATGACCCACCGGAACAGCCTGGAGGCTTGCCCCCCGGCGCTTTCGTTGACCCGGCCCGCCTCACACCCCCGGGGACACAGCCCGCCCTCCCCACCTGGACCCCGGAGGAGCAGGTGGCGCGCGACCTGGAGCGGCTGCGCAAACAGCCGGACTACAAGACGGCGTTCAAGGACTACCTCACCGGGAGCTCGGTGATCAACGAAGCTTTCCTGGACGCGCATTTCACGCTATTCCAGCCCTGGGAGATGGGCGCCGTGGTATCGGTCATCCCCCTGGGGGAAGCCTTCCTGGAGAAGTACTTCACGGAGCTGGACCCTGAGAAGATCGCCCGGTACCAGGCTTTCTCCGAGGTGTTCTTCATGAAGCATTTCGCGAAGCTGGATCCGTCCCTGGTGCTGGAAAAGGGCAGGAACGAATGGCGCAAAAAGGAGAACCGCTCCACACAGCTGGACGTGTTCCTGCGCCTGAAAGGGGTCAGGATATGATTACCATCAATGAGGCGAAGCGGCTGGTGAAGCGTGCCCTGCTGGCCAACGTCGTGTCCGGGAAGCGCGACCTGGCCATCACGCCCATCGTCTCCGGCAAGCACGGCATCGGCAAATCGCAGATGATCAAGAGCATCGCCGCGGACATGGGCGGCGTGTGCATGACAGTAGAGGGCGGCACGCTGAAGGAAGGGGAGATTACAGGCCTCCCCTACCAGTACAAGGATGAGGCAGGGGCGCACAAATTCCGCTTCCTGTCCTACTACGCGGTGGAGCGCATCCAGCTGGAGGAACGCCGCGTGTTTGAAGCCGCAGGCCATGTGCTGGCCCGGTCCTCCGCGCTGGAGGGTGATGAGAACAAGTATGCCCTCAACGACCTGAGTGTACAGGATAAAATTGAAGCCCTGCTCTCCGGGCGTGTGAAGCCGGTGATCATTTTTATTGACGAGATCAACCGCACCGAGAACACCGTTTACAAGGAATTGATGAACATCCTGCTCACACGCAGCGTGAATGGCTACCAGTTTCCCTGGTGGGCGTTGTTTGTGGGCGCGATGAACCCCAGCACCCAGAACAGCGTGTACGCCACCAATGAGATGGACCCCGCGCAGTTGGACCGCTTTATCAAGATCAAGGCGGGCGACAACGCGGCCGAGTGGATTAAATACGGGAAGCAGGCGGGGATATCCTCCGACATCCTGGCCTTCATCAAGGACAACCCCAAGTGCCTCTCCCCGGATTCCAAAGACCTGACGGATGAAGAGAAGCCGACACCCTCCCCCCGCGGCTGGGACATGGTGGATACCCTGCTGCGCAGCGAGCCGCTGCTGCGGCCCTTTTTCACTGATAAGGAGAACGACCCCAGGGTGGTGGAAAAGGACATGCGTAATTTGATCAGCGCGAAGCTGGGCCCCTCCGTGGCCACGATGTTCTTCGCCAGCCTGGTGTCCCAGGCCAGGGCGATCCCGCCGGAGGAGATTTTCGCTGACGACGAAACGCTTAGCGGGCTCTCAGAAACCATTTGCCTGCTCTCCGCGGCCAAGAAGGCGCAGGCCTGCGACCTGATGCTGCAGCATTTAAAGGAGAACCTGGAGTTCATGATGCTGGACAGGACCGGGTTCGAAACCGTGAAGAAGCAACTGTCCGCGTTCGTCGGCCTCCTGGACGCCTCCACCCGGCTGCTGTTCGCGCAGAACATCGCGGCCACCCGTACGGACGACGGCAACAGCCTAATTGACCTCCTGTTCAGCGTGTTTGAGAAGGACCTCATCGGGATGCTGGACCTGTCCGACCGCACGCGCAAGCTGATCGAAAGCAGCGGGTCATGAAGGGTGACATCGTCGCCCTGCTCCAGGGGATCCAGGAGAAGATCCGGGCCGTCGAGGGCGGTGACACGGACGCTTCGGTGCTGGACGGGATCCGGGCGGACTACCTGGAGCTGACGGAACTGGTCAAGCTGTTCCTGATCTCCGAGCGGGACAGCTATTATGGCTACTTCCTGATGAACATGGCGTTCCGGGTGGATTTCCGCTGCCGGTGCGTCGCGGGGATCCGGCTGGGCGAGTTCCCGCCCGTGCTGGAGTCCAACCCCCTGCTCCTGTGCAGGTTCACGCTCAAGGAGATCCTCTACGTCTTCTGCCATGAGATCGACCACGTGATGCTCAACCACCCGGCGGAGATGCTCCGGGCGAACCCGGCCGGAGACCCGGAGGTGTTCCAGCGGTTCAACCTCGCGGCCGACGCCTCCGTCAACGACCGCCTCAACCACGAGATCGTCCAGGTAAAACGAACCTTTCTTTCCATGCCGGAGGGATGCATCACCTCGGCCGTCCTGAAGAAGATGTTTCGCCTCAGGCAGGTCCTGCCATTGGAAAGCTATGCATACTACTGGGCGCTCATCAAGGACAGCGGCGAGGCGCCCGGCACCAACGGACACACGGAGATGCTGCTCAGGCTGCCGGGGGCCCCGGGCGGCAAGGCGCGCGGCGGCAGCGGGAAACCCGGGGGGCAGGGTGAAGCGGCGCCCAAAGACGACGTCGGACCGGGTGGGCAGGGCAGCGTCGTCACCGCTAAAAACTGCGCAAAGGCGGAAGACCACCAGTGGGGGGCGGAGAGTGACCCGGAGAACGCGCAGGCAGCCGCCCGGGAGCTCGTCAACGCCGCGGTATCGATGATGAACGACGAGACCCGCGGCCTGATGCCCGCCGGCTTCATGAGCCAGGTCGGCAGGCTCAACGCGCCGCCGGCGATCTCCTGGCAATCCATCCTCAAAAAATACGTGGGCACCATCTCCGCCCAAAAGCGCAGGACGCGCATGCGGCTCAACCGCCGCCAGCCGGAGCGCTTCGACCTGCTGGGCACGATGAGCGAAAAGATCCTCAAGATCATTGTCGCGATCGACACCTCCGGATCGATGGACGACGCGCAGATTGCCGCCGTGTTCACCGAGATCTTCGCGATCCTCGCCAAGCGGAAGTATGAAATCACCGTCATCGAATGCGACGCGAAGGTCCAGCGGGTCTACACGGTGACCAAGCCCGGGGAGATCGGGCAGTCGGTCAAGGGACGCGGCGGCACGGCCTTCACCCCGGTGATCGAGTATGTGAACAACGACCGCCGCTTCCGCGACGCCCTGCTGATCTACTTTACGGACGGCTACGGGGAGAGCGAGATCCCGCGGCCGAAGACCTACCGCAACCTTTGGGTCGTCCTGGACAACGCGGCGCACCTGTCCCTGCGCGAGCCCTACGGGACCAAGGTGGTCCTGAAGCGGGCGGGGAACGGGCAATGACGCGGGGGGAGTGAGGGAGACGCCGTGAACATCGGGAAAGACATCGGGCGCGACTTGACGGGAGGCCTGATCATCGACTGGTGCGCACAGTTGGCGCAGCAAGACGGGGAGTTCGTCTTCATGAATTCCTTTGCCTCCGGATACGGCAGGATCCGCTTTTCAACACGCACCCTGGAAGCGGCGTTCCCGCCCTCCGGGGGCACGGCGGGCTTCTGGAAGAACGGCCGGCACGCGTTTTATGAGATCCGGCACCAAACCGGGGTTTTCCAGGTTGCGTGCCTGGTCGGAATATCGGGGCTCGGGCTTCGAAAGCAAAAAGCGTGCCGGCAGCTGCTGGCGGCGGCGGGGGCGGAGGACACAAGAGACGACTGCGCCGTCGTCAAGGCTTGGGATCTGCTTCCCTTCCTCAGTTCGTCCTTCCAAGAGGCCGACGCGCTGAGCGACTTTGCCGGGTGTGAGCTGCAGTTCTTCCAAAGGGAGCTGCGCGCGTGGCTGGACGATCCCGCCCGCCGCATCCGGAATTTCCCTGGCCTGGAACTCCATCCGGTGGGGAATCTGGAACTGCCGGAAACGGTGTACATGGAAGGCGCGCTGAAAACCATCCTCACGGACCGCTTTGAGCGGAACCGTCAGGCGCGC
Organism: Clostridiales bacterium; assembly: GCA_012514225.1. Lineage (GTDB taxonomy): Bacteria > Bacillota > Clostridia > Christensenellales > Aristaeellaceae > UBA6115. The sequence goes on from JAAZAQ010000386.1 coordinate 8,742, forward strand.
AGGCAGTGCGTCGCCGTCCACGGGACCGCGTGCGCGGTCTGCGGTTTCGACTTCGGCCTCGTGTACGGCGAGGAATTTGCAGGGAAGATCGAGGTACACCATAGAAAGCCGCTGAGTGAGATCCGGGAGGAATACACTGTGAACCCTGGGGAAGACCTGATCCCCGTTTGCCCGAACTGCCACCTCATCCTTCACAGCAAAGCAGAAGGCGTGTTCACTGTTGCGGAAGTGAAGAATTTCCTGAACCATCAGGATGTTGCGGCGGAAGCGGGCAAAGATGCCTCCGTAGTTCATCATCAAACCGACCTGCAAGACAGCCCCATCAGGCACGGGGGGGCCGGTAAATACTAGACACGGAAATCACGATACAGGTATGAAAATCGGCTAATTCTGCAAGGAATAGATCATCGCTCGGTTTTACTGCCCCCAACTATAAATCTCGCTGCTGGGGACGGTTGGTTCCCCCTCCTCTTCGCAAACGATCTCGACCACCTTGGCGGACCTGGGGAGGGAATCAAGATACGCTTCCAGTTCCGCCGGGGTTTCGATCAGGAGGGGCTCTGTGTAATTGCCCCGGCTTCCCGGGTCGCTCGCCTGGACATAGTAAGGAGGCAAGCCCCTGTAAACCACGACGTACATCCCCTGACCGAAGCTCTCTTCGACGGCTTCCAGCCGTTTAGTCAACGCTGATCTCATACCCGCCCTTTCTTTTCCGCGACAGCCTTCTCGACCTCGCCCAGCCGGGCTTCCAGTTCCACCAATTCGATGCCTTTCAGCATGGAGTCCATCACCTTCATCTCCAGCATGGTCCGCGCCGGCTCCACGTCCCCGCCCTGGATCCGGACGAGCAGCTTGCCCATTTCCCTAAGGATGCCGGCCGCCGTGGTCATCTGGCCCGTCCGTTCCGGCTTGTGGAGGGGGATATACTCGTCCTTCAAGGCAGCGGCGTACTTCAGCCGCATGTCCAGCAGTTTCTCCGGCGGGACCGCGCTCAGGTCCGTCCCCTCCAGCGCGTCATCGATCCGGGCAAGGATCCCGCCCAGCTGCCGGATCCGCGCCTCCCGGGTCATATGGAAAGCGTCATAGAGTTCCTGGAGCTGGTCAGCCTTGTAATGGGCGATTTCCCCTTCCAACTCGTGCGAGAAGCGGCTGGCGGTACTTTCGGAAACGTGCAGCTCCCTGGCGATCTGCGCGTTGCTTTTGCCCTCCGCTTTCATGCGGATGAACTGGAACCGCTTGGATGCACTCACCACTGGACTTCAACGTCCGTATGGTTGCGCAGCAGGATCAACTCGTTTTTCTTCATCCGCTTCTCATCATTCGTCATGTTTCACGCCCCCTTGTGGCTATTATCGCTTAGTCCAGGGTCAAAATTAAGGCCTCTCCCAATGCAGCTGGCACATTATCTCCATCCCTCTTTAAAAGGGTGACAGTAGGTGACGGTTTGGACCCTTTCCCAGGAACTCCCTGTAGTAAATATTTATTTTTGTTTCCCTTTTTCTTTTAGATAGTGTGGACACGAGATAAATTTTCTGAGATAATGGTCATACCAAGTGAAAAGCGGAGGTATGACCATGTCCACAGCGATACACAGACACGACATTTCAGACGAGGTTTGGGCATTGCTTGA
>JAAZAQ010000387.1 GCA_012514225.1 Clostridiales bacterium
CATCGCGGTGCTGGCGCACCCGGGCATGAGCCTGAGGGGACGGGAATCCCTGCTGCCGGGCATCCTCAAACTGGGGCTGGACGGCATCGAGGCCTACAGCAGCTACCACACCCCGGAACAGGCCGCGACGTTTGAGGCAGTCGCGAAGGAGCGCCGCCTGCTCGCCACCTGCGGCAGCGACTTCCACGGGAAAAACAAGCCCGCCGTCCGCATCGGCGGCGCGGTGTTCGCGCCGGGCACGGACAAGGAGGCGGTGGGGCGGGCGGCCAGGCGGGCCCTCCTGGCGCAGTAGCCGGGTATTGGAAACACGGATAAACGGCCGGGGATTCGTCCCCGGCCGCGTCAGTTCCGCCCGCGTGCCGTCAGCCGGCCGGCTTCAGGCCGCCTTCCGCGGGCGGGGGCAGGCGGACGATGTCCGCGCCCAGCAGCCGCGCCTCCCCCGGGTCGTGGGCGACCATCAGCAGGGCCCTGCCCGCGTTCAGGCGCAGGATGGCGCCCGCCGTCCGCTCCCGCGTGTCGGCGTCCAGGCCCTTGAAGGGTTCGTCCAGCAGCAACGCGTCATAGTCCGCCAACAGCGCCCGCGCGATGGCCACGCGTCGTTTCATGCCGCCGCTGAAGGAGGAAACGGGCTTGCCCGGCTCATCGGACAGCCCCAGTTCCGCCAGCAGCTCCGCGGCGGCCGTGTCCCGGCGGCGACCGGTCACCAAGCGCAGATTGCCTTCCGCCGTCAGGTGCTCCAGCAGACGGTCCTCCTGGAACACGGCGCTGAGCCGTCCGGGCGCCTCCACGCGGCCTTCATCCGGGCGTTCCAGGCCCAAAACCAGGCGCAGCAGCGTGGTCTTCCCGCAGCCGGAGGGGCCCATCACGCAGACCGCGCCGCCCTCCGGGACCCGCAGGTCCAGCCCCCGCAGCGCCCAGCGGCCGCCGTAGCGGCGGCCCGCCTGGTGAAGGACAATCGCGCTCACAGCCGCGCCAGCCTTCCGGACAGCAAAGCCGCCCCGCGCCTGAGCAGGAAGGCCGTCAGCGCGTTGAGCAGCACGATGATAACCGTCCAGGCGAAGAGGTCGGCGGTGTTGTAATTGACCTTGACGCTGTAGAGCGCCTCGCCGATGGTGCCCCGCGGGATGCCGATGACCTCCGCCGCGACGCCGCTTTTCCAGCACAGGCCCAGGGCGGTGACGGCGCCGGCGCGCAGGAAGGGCAGCAGCTGCGGCAGGTCCACGTACAGCAGGCGGCGGCCCCACGGCGCCCTGAACACGCGGGCCATCTCACTGAGCGCCCGGTCGCGCCGCTGCAGGCCCTCCAGGGTGTTGCCGAACAGGACGGGGAAGCCGATGACGAAGCACACGAAAGTCGAAAGCCACCGGGAGGACACCAGCAGGATGGCCAGGATGGCGAAACTGGCGACAGGCACCGCTCGGGCGGCCGAGAGCAGGGGCGACACCAGCGCGCTGACGAGGGGGGAGCGGCGGCACAGCGCGGCCAGGGCCACGCCAAGGGCGAAGGCGGACAGAAAGCCCAGCAGGATGCGCCCCGCCGAACGCAGGGCGGTCAGGTAGGTGGCGGGCTGGGACAGCAGGCGCGCCAACGCCCGCAGCACGGACAGGGGCGAGGCCAGCAGGAACTCGTGCCCCACCGCCATGGCCAGCAGCTGCCAGACAGCCAGCCACAGCAGGGCGGCCAGCGCCCGGTATCCCGCCCGGCACGCGTCAGGGGACAAAGTAAAAGGCGTCGTCGGGCGCAGCGCCGCCCACCGCGTCCGGGTTCTGCGCGAACAGCACGGCATAGAAGGCTTCCAGCTCCGCCTTCATCTCCGCCCCCGTGATGAGCGTGATGCCACAGTGTGGCAGGGCCTTCTCGGCGGGGCCGGCGTCCAGGATGCCGAAGCGCCCGACGAGCGCGGCGGCTTCCTTCACGTTTCCGTTGACGAAGGCGGCGGAGGAGGCGTTGGCTTCCAGAAAGCGGACGACCTCGTCCTGCCGCGCGTCCAGCGCCTCGCTGCGGGCGACGGTGACGCCGGTGATGAGCCGGCCCTGGCCCAGGTCTTCCCAGGCCCGGTTCAGGTCCAGGGCGACGCGCAGGCCCGGGTTTTTAGCCAGCGCCAGCGCCACGAAGGGCTGGGGCAGCATCGCCAGGCCCTCCGGGTCGACCAGCAGCGCGGCCAGCGCCTCGGCGTGCTCGGCCTTCCAGACGACCTCCACGCCCTCCACCCCGGCCTGGCCCAGGAGGTGGGACAGGACGTACTCCGGTGTGGAAGCCTTGCCGCTGGCGTAGAGCCTGCGCCCGGCCAAATCCCCCAGGCTGCCGACCTTGCTGCCGTTCTCCAGGACGTAGAGCACGCCCAGGGTGTTGATGCCCACGGCCCGCAGCGCGCCCTTTGTGTTCTGGTACAGGACGGCCGCCAGGCTGACAGGGATACAGGCCAGGTCCAGTTGGCCTTTCACCAATTCCGGCAGCAGCGCGTCGGGGCTGGCGAAGAGTGAAAAGGCGTAGGCGTCACCGCCCTCGCTGTCCGCCATCAGCTTGACCAGCCCCATCGCCGTGGGGCCCTTGAGCGCGCCTACGCGCAGGGGCGCGGCCTGGGCGGAAGCGAGGGACAGGAGCAGCAGGGCCGCCAGGAGCAGCGCCAGGAATCTTTTCATCGCTTTGCCTTTCATGGAAAGGGCCGCGCGCTCGCGCGGCCCTTGGTGCGGAGCGGTCAGTCCTCCCTGGGGCCCAGCCGCTCGTTGTACTTGCCGCGCGGGGTGTAGTGGGTGTGGAGCAGCTCGTGGGACTTGTGGCTCAGCGGCTCCAGCAGGAAGTCGGTATAGAGCTTCTTGATGGCGGGGTTCTCGTGGGACTTGCGCAGCTTCTTGGCGCTGTCCACGTCGTAGAGCCCCTGGGCGCGGCTGGCCCAGGCGGTGCGCAGGGTGCTGCGCGGCTGGCCGCCGCCGGTCACGCAGCCGCCGGGGCAGCCCATGACCTCGATGAAGTGGTAGCCGCCCTCGCCTTTTGCCACCTGCTCCATCAGTTCCTTCGCGCCCACGAAGCCGCTGGTCACCGCCACCCTGGCCGTGAACCCCTCCAGGAAGTCGTACTGGGGCAGGCAGTTCTCAAACTTGAACTCCGCCTTCTTGATGTGCTCGTGGCCTTTCTCGCTGGAGGCGCGAAGGTGCTCCAGCGGCATCTCCCGCCCGGTGACCAGCTCGTAGACGGTGCGCATCGCGGCTTCCATGACCCCGCCGGTGACGCCGAAGATGTCCGCGGCGCCGGTGGAGAGGCCCAGGGGCAGGTCGAATTCGCTGGGCTGCAGGTTTTCAAAGTCGATGCCGGCCTCGCGGATCATGCGGGCCAGCTCGCGCGTGGTCAGCACCGCGTCCACGTTGCGGCAGCCGTCGTTGACCATTTCCGGCCGCTCGATTTCGAACTTCTTGGCCGTGCAGGGCATGATGGACACCACGTAGAGGCTTTTGGGGTCCACGCCCAGCCTGTGGGCGTAGTAGGACTTGATGACCGCGCCCAGCATCATGTGGGGGGACTTGCAGGTGGACAGGTTGGCCGTGTAGTCCGGGTAGAAGTGCTCCAGGTACTTGATCCAGCCCGGGCTGCAGGAGGTGATCATCGGCAGCACGCCCTTGCCGTTCTTGATTGCGGCCTTGGCGCGCTCCAGGAACTCCGTGCCTTCTTCCAGGATGGTCAGGTCGGCGGCGAAGTTGGTGTCGAAGATGTCGTCGAAGAGCATTTCCTTCAGCGCCGTGGCCAGCTTGCCCGTGACCGCCTGGCCCGGGGTCATGCCGAACTCCTCGCCGATGCCCACGCGCACCGCCGGCGCGACCTGGACGACGACGCGCAGGGCGGGGTCGTTGATGGCGTCCCAGACCTTCTGGATGCTGCTGGTCTCGCTCAGCGCGTTGACCGGGCAGGCCGCCACGCACTGGCCGCAGTTGGTGCAGTCCATCTCCTCGATGTTCAGCCCGGAGGCGGGGCCGATGACGGTGGAGAAGCCGCGCCCCTGCGCGTCCAGCACGCCGATGCCCTGCACGTGGCCGCACACGCTCACGCAGCGGCGGCACTGGATGCACTTGGTGGTGTCGCGGGTGATGGAGGGGGTGACCTCCACGCTGCCCGGGGACAGCTCCCCGCGGAAGCGGTGGCTGGTGATGCCCAGGGTGCGCGCCAGGGTCTGCAGCTCGCACTGGCCGGAGCGCTCGCAGGCCAGGCAGTCCTGGGGATGGTCGGACAGCAGCAGCTCGCAGTTGATTTTCCGGGCCTGGCGCACCTTGGCGGTGTTGGTGCGGACGACCATGCCGTCCTTCACCTTGACCATGCAGCTGGCGACCAGGGTTTTCATGCCCTCGACCTCGACCATGCACATCCGGCAGCCGCCGAACTGGTGGATGCCCTCCAGGTAGCAGAGGCTGGGCACGTAGATGTTGTAGTCCTGCGCGGCCTGCAGGATGGTCTGCCCCTCCTTCGCCTCGATGTCCTTGCCGTTGATGTTGAGCCGGGCGACGCCGGGTTTCGCCTTTTGCTGTTTCACGTTGACCTTTTCCATGCCTTACCTCCTGTCACATCTCAGGCAGCGGGTGGCTTCGGCGACCGCGTACAGTTTCCGGTAGCCGCGGTTGACTTCGCGGAAGCCCAGGGTGCGCGTCTCCGGCGCCAGCTCCTCCAGCGGGAAGCGGCCGTACTCGGCGCTGTCCTCGTCGGTGACCGCGGGGGGAATCTCAATCGGGCGGCCCTTGTTGAGCTTGCCGCTGCCGCCCAGGTACAGGTCGATGCTGCTGGCGGCCTTCTTGCCGTCGGCGATGGCGGCGATGGCGGTGTCCGGCCCGCGGGCCAGGTCGCCGCCGGCGAAGACGCCCTCGATGGAGGTCATCAGGTTGTGCTTGGAGGTGACCAGCGTGCCCCAGGCGGTCAATTCGACGTCCTGAGCGGTGATGAAGGGGAAGTCCGCGTGCTGGGACACGGCCGGGATGACCATGTCGCAATCGATGACATACTCGCTGCTCCGGATTCGCTGGGGGCGCGGCCTGCCGTTGGCGTCGTAGTCGTTGAGCTCCATCCGCTGGCACTCCAGGCCCCGCACCCTGCCCTTGTCGTCGCCCAGCACCTGCATGGGCGAGGCCAGGGTGACCAGCTCCACACCTTCCTCCAGCGCTTCCTTGATTTCGCGGCGGTCGGCGGGCATGTCCTCCCGCTCCCGGCGGTAGATGACGGTGACTTTTTCCGCCCCCAGGCGCACGCAGCTGCGCGCCGCGTCCATGGCGGTGGAGCCGCCGCCGATGACCACCACGCGCTTGCCCACCTTGACCCGGCGGCCGGAGCGGATGTCCTTGAGGAAGGGCAGGCCGTGGTAGACGCCCTTGAGCCCCTCCCCGGGGATGCCCACCTCGTTGGGGAACTGGGTGCCGGTGGTCAGGTAGATGGCCTGGTAGTTCTCCCTGAGGTAGTTGAAGGAGATGTTGCGCCCCACCTCGGTGTTCAGGTGGATGTGCACGCCCTCCTGCTCGATAAGCTTGATTTCATGCTGCAGGATGTCCTCCGGCAACCGGTACTCGGGGATGCCGTAGGCCAGGGTGCCGCCCGCCTGGGACTGGCTCTCGAACACGTCCACCGTATAGCCCAGGCGCGCCAGGTAGTACGCGCAGGTCAGCCCGGAGGGGCCGGCGCCCACGACGGCGACCTTCTTGTCGTTCATGGGATACTTGATGTCGTCCACATAGCTTTCCGCGTGGTTCATCGCGTAGTCGGCCACGAAGCGTTTCAGGTCGCAGATGGCCAGCGCCTCGTCGCGGGAGGAGCGGCGGCACTTGTCCTCGCAGGGATGGGTGCACACGCGGCCGCAGACCCCGGGGAAGGGGTTCTCCTGCCGGATGAGGTTGTAGGCGTCGACGAAGCGGCCGTTCTGGATGAGGGCCATGTAGCCCGGCACGTTGATGCCGGCGGGGCAGGCGTTCTGGCAGGGGGAGATGAACATGTTGGTGCACACCCCCGCCTCGCAGCGATGCTCGCGGATGTGGTCCTCAAACTCGTGCATGAAGAAGCGCAGTGTGGACAGCACCGGGTTGGGCGCGGTCTGCCCCAGGCCACACATCGCGGTCTCCTTGATGTTGCCGGCCAGCTCATTGAGCAGCTGCAGATCCTCCTCCCGGCCCTCCCCGCGGGTGATGCGCTCCAGGATTTCCAGCATCCGCTTGGTGCCGATGCGGCAGGGCACGCACTTGCCGCAGGACTCGTCGCGGATGAAGTCCATGAAGAAGCGGGCGGTGTCCACCATGCAGGTGTCCTCGCTCATCACCACCAGGCCGCCGGAGCCCATGATGGCGCCCAGGGCGGTCAGCGCGTCGTATTCCAGGGGGGTGTTGAGGTTTTCCCGGGTGATGCAGCCGCCGGAGGGCCCGCCGATCTGCGCGGCCTTGAACCGGCCGCGGCGCGGGACGCCGCCGCCGATTTTGTACACCAGGTCGCCCAGGGTATAGCCCATGGGCACCTCGGCCAGGCCGGAATAGCGGATGTCCCCCGCCAGCGCGAAGACCTTGGTGCCCTTGGACTTCTCCGTGCCGAAGGAGGCGAACCAGGCGCCCCCTTCCTTGAGGATGGCGGGCACGTTGGCGAAGGTCTCCACGTTGTTGATGATGGTCGGGCAGCCGAACAGGCCGCTTTCGAAGGGGAAGGGCGGCTTCTGGGTCGGCTCGCCGCGCAAGCCCTCCACGGAGTGCATCAGCGCGGTTTCCTCGCCGCAGACGAAGGCGCCCGCGCCAATCCTGATTTCCAGGTCGAAATTGAAGCCGCTGCCCAGGATGTTTTCGCCCAGCAGGCCGGCCTCGCGCGATTTCTCGATGGCGACGGACAGGCGCTCCACCGCGATGGGGTATTCCGCGCGGATGTAGACGTAGCCCTTCTGGGCGCCGATGGCGTAGGCGCCGATGATCATGCCCTCGATGAGGCCGAAGGGGTCGGACTCGATGAGGGAGCGGTCCATGAAGGCGCCGGGGTCGCCCTCGTCGGCGTTGCAGATGATGTATTTGTCGCCCTCGCGCGCCTTGTAGCCCGCCTCCCACTTCAGCCCCGTGGGAAAGCCGCCGCCGCCGCGGCCGCGCAGGCCGGAGAGCTTGACCTCCTCCACGACCGCCTTGCGCTCCATGGAAAGCGCCCTGGCCAGCGCCTCGAAGCCGCCGTTGGCGACCGCGCTCTCCAGCGAGGCGTAGTCCACCTTGCCGCAGTTGCGCAGCGCGATCTTGACCTGCTCGGAGAAGAAGGGGACGTCCTTCATCAGGGGGATGTGCCGGCCGGTCTTCTCATCCAGGAAGGTGTACTCCTCCGGGATTTCACCCACGATGACGTGGCGGCCCAGGATGTCCCGCGCCATGTCCGGGGTGACCTTGACGTAAAGGACGCCCTCCGGCTCGATATACACCAGCGGGCCCATGGAGCACATGCCCATGCAGCCGGTGAAGGTCAGCCGGACCTTGTCCCCCAGCTTGTTCTCCTCAATGAACTGCAGCGCGGCGTCCCGGGAGGCGATGCAGCCGGAGGAAACGCAGGCGCCCCCGCCACAGACCGTCACGTGGTACTTTGCGCCGGCCTGCTCGTCCCGGTAGGCCTTGGCTATGGCCGCAAGGTCGGCCGTCGACTGAATCCGCATGCCCTCTCCCCCTTATTGGTACTTGGCCAGAATTTTTTCAATCTTGTCCGGGTTGACCTGCTGGTGGACGTCCTCGTCGATCATGACCACCGGCGCCAGGCCGCAGGCGCCCAGGCAGCGGGTGATGATAATGGAGAACTTGCCGTCCGGCGTGCGCTCCCCGACGGAGATGCCCAGCTCCTCCTCCAGACGGTCCACGATGCGCTTGCCGCCGCGCACGTAGCAGGCGGTGCCCAGGCAAATCTTGATGGCGTGGCGCGCCCGGGGAACAGTGGAGAAATACGAGTAGAAGCTGACCACGCCGGAGACGTGGCTCAAGGTCTCCCCCATGCCCTCCGCGATGACGCGCTGCACTTCCAGGGGCAGGTAGCCGTAGATTTCCTGCGCCAGGTGCAGGACCGCGATCAGGCAGCCGGGCTTGTCCCGGTAGGTCTGGATGACCGCCTGGATGGCGTCCAGTTTTTCCCTTTCCTCGGCCGCGTCGTCCTGCAGGAGGTTGGCCTGCTTGGTGTCCGTCCCCATCTTGTCCTCCGTCTATTCATGCTGGTGAGTTTGGTCGGGCGGTTTTCACAACGGCCCGATTATAGCACCCTTCAGGCGGTATGACCGCCCGCCCGGGCAAGTCGCCGGGTCTTTTTTGTCCCGGATGGGGAATTGGCGTCCCTTCCCCTCATCCGGGCATCCGCCGCGCGGGCGCCATTGAGGACGCCCGCCGTTTTACGGCGGGCGGGCGCGGCGGGAAGGAGGGGTGATTACTCTTCCGCCGCCTGGTAAATGCGCTGGATGAGGCCCACGTTGCGGATGGTCTCCTCCAGGGAGAAGCCGGGCTGGCGGCCGGTGAGGACGGCGTCGCAGAAGTCCGTCACCTGCAGCAGGTAGCGGTCGCTGGCTGGCACGGCGATTTCCTCCGTCTTGCCGTCGCGGATGAGCAGGATGGGCGAGCCGACCTCGTCGAAGGAATCGCGCATGACCAGGCTGCCCTTCGTGCCGTTGATCTCGGTGACCTGGGCGGAGTTCGCGCTGAAGCTGCCCGTCACCGTGCAGACGGCGCCGGAGCGGTACTTGAGCACGGCCGACAGGCCGAAGTCCACGCCCCGCCGGTCGGTCTTCAGCGCGCGCACGGACACGGGCTCCTCCCCCATGATGAGGCCCATCAGGTTGACCGGGTAGCACCCCACGTCCCAGAACGCGCCGCCGCCCATCTCCTTGTAAAAGCGGACGTCATCCTCCTTGTCGTTATAAAAGCAGAAGGCGGAGTTGACATGCCGGATGTCGCCCACGGCCTTCTGCGCCAGCAGCTCCTTAAGCTTCCGGGTGCGCAGGGTGAAACGGTACATGAAGGCCTCCATCAGCAGGACGCCGTTTTTCCGGGCCTCCGCGGCCATCTCCTCGCAGTCCTCCCGGGTGAGGGCCATGGGCTTCTCGCACAGGACGTGCTTGCCCGCGCGCGCCGCCTTGATGGTCCACTCCTTGTGCAGGTGGTTGGGCAGGGGGATATAGACGGCCTCGACGTCCTTGTCCTTGAGCAGGTCGTCGTAGGAGCCGTAGATTTTCGCGAAGTCAAACTCTTTCTGGGCGGCCTTGCGGCTTTCCTCCTTCTGGGAAGCCAGGGCGTAGGGAACGGCGTTTTCCGCGTCCACCAGCGCGGGGATGAGCTCCCTGCGGGCGATGCTGGCATAGCCCAATACGCCAAAACGAACCTGCTTTTTCATGCAAATCTCCTTTTTTTCTTTCATTATATGCACCCCGCCCCCTTTTGTCCATGCCCGATGACAAAACCTGTGAATCCCTTGTGTTATAATGCTCTGCGTGCAGGAAGCGCGGCAGGGGCCGCGGCCGGGCCGGGAAACGGAGGCAAGGATGCTGGAATTCGTCAACCTGAGCAAGTCCTACGGGGGGCGCAAGGCGGTGGACAGCCTGAGCCTGCGCGTGAACCCAGGCGAAATCTACGGCTTTATCGGCCACAACGGCGCGGGCAAGACCACCGCCATCAAGTGCTGCTGCGGCATCCTGCGCTTCGAGGAGGGGGACGCCCTCGTCGACGGGCTGTCCATCCGGGACGACCCGCTGGCGTGCAAGCGGCGCTTCGCCTACCTGCCGGACAACCCGGACCTGTACGAGTTCATGACCGGCGCGCAGTACCTGGGCTTTGTCGCCGACGTGTTCGGCATCGGGAAACGGGAGCGGGAGGAGCGGAAGAACCGCCTGTC
>JAAZAQ010000388.1 GCA_012514225.1 Clostridiales bacterium
ACCTCGACGGCGGGCAGACCTCGGGCATGTTCTTCATGGGCACCGCCATCAACGAGCCCGGGGAGTTCAACGGCTCCAAGTTCATCCGCAAGCAGCCCGACGTCATCGGCATCGGCTTCTCGGAGCTGGTCCGGACGGACCGGAACAAGAAATAGGGAAAGTTCGCGGCGACCCGGCAGGTTGCCGCCTTTTTGATTGCCTGTACCGGAGGAATACCGATGTTGCGCGATTACTTGCCCGTCCTGGCAGTGCTGTTGGCGGCGGGGTTCTTCTTCGCGCGCCGATCACGCAAACGGGCGCTGCGTGAGCGGCTGCTCGCTGACTGGGGCCGGAAGCCGGCAGAAGTAGCGCTGGAGGAGGATCTTCTAAAGGACCTCTCGGATTATCACAATGTGAAGCGGATTCACGAGCCGCCTCTCCAGCCTGTGGACGACCTGACCTGGCAGGACCTGGACATGGACCGGGTTTTCTCCGGTTTCAACCTTTGCCGCAGCACGTTGGGCGGCGAGGTGCTGTATGACATGCTGCGGGATACCGGAACGCCGGATGAGACCCTGGCGCGCAGGATTGAACTGATTCATTTGTTTCAGGACGACGCGCCGCTGCGTGCGGACTTGCAGATGACCCTGACCAAAGCGGGCCGGTCCTTTTTTCATGGGGCGGCCCGGTATCTTTATGAACCAGGGCTGCATGCGCTGCGCAAGCCCTGGCTGTACTATGCCGCGGGCTTGGCGCCCTTGGCCGTCCTGGCCGCTGGCTTCCTCTATCCGCCGCTGTTTCTGCTGCTGATTCCCGTTTTTGGGATGAACGCCGTGATTCACTTTAAAAGCAACCTCAGGTACCACGCGCAGTTTGTGGCGATGGAGCATTTCGGCCGCGTGCTGAACGTATCGTTTTCCCTGGCCCGCCTTGAGCGAAAGCCGCTGGAACCGGAGCTGGGCGCCGTGCGCGCGCTGCTGAAACCGCTCCGGCGCGTCAACCGTCTTCTCTCCTCCTTGAAGACCGACGAAATGATGAGCCGCTTCCCCATCGACCTCCGGTTCCTATGGGAGTTCCGCCGCATCTTTTTTCTGTCGGACGCCGTCGCTTATTGCCGTGTCAGCGCCCGGGTGCTGTCCCGGATGCCCGAACTGCGCGCGCTGTATCGCAGGGTCGGAGAGTTGGACGCCCTGGTCGCCGCTGCCGCCTATCTTCACGGGCGCGCCTGGTGCAGCCCTGATTTTATGGAAACCCTCGGCATCCAGGCTGCGGCGCTGGCCCATCCTCTGCTGGAAAACCCGGTGGCGAACGACTTTACCTGGCTGAAGAATACGCTGATTACAGGATCCAACGCCTCCGGCAAGTCCACCTTCATCAAGGCACTGGCGGTCAACGCAATCCTTGCGCAAACCCTGGGCTTTTGCCGGGCGGAGCGGTTTTCCCTGTGCAGAAGCCGCGTCATGACCGCCATGGCGGTGCGGGATCACCTGGTGAAAGGGGTCAGCTATTATGTCGCCGAAATCCAGTCCTTAAGGCGTATCCTCGATGCCGTTGACAGCCGTGGCTGGCCGGTTCTGTGTATGGTGGACGAAATTCTCAGGGGAACCAACACGGTGGAGCGCATCGCCGCCTCTTGCGCGATTCTGGAAAGCTTCGCAGGGAAAAATCTGCTGTGTATCAACGCCACGCACGATATTGAGCTCACCGGGCTGCTGAAGGATTCCTTTGAGAACTATCATTTCCGCGACGAGCTGGACGGAGAAGGCATGCGGTTTTCCTACCTCCTGCGCGAAGGGCCGGCTTCATCTCGCAACGCCATCCGCTTGCTGTCGTTCCTGGGCTTTGAGCAAGATATCATCTCCCGGGCGGAACAAGTGGCTGGGCAACTGGAAAGCCGGGATTGAGCCCGGCCCCGCTTTACAAACCCCCGTTCGGTGCCTATACTTTCCTTGTTTACCAAAGGAGGTTGCGCCATGGCAGTCGCGCCCTACGACCCGAAGACCATCGAGCCCAAGTGGCAGCGGTTCTGGGAGGAGAAGCAGGTTTTCGCCGCCTCTTC
>JAAZAQ010000389.1 GCA_012514225.1 Clostridiales bacterium
CGAATCCGTGTATACTACCCCTTGGCGCGAAATGCGCCGGGGAGGCAAGCATGGAAGGCGACGGATTGAAAAAGAAGGTAGGATACGGCCTGCTGGCCGCTTTTTATGCGCCGCTGCTGACTGACCGTCAGCAATCCCTGCTGGCGATGTATTGCGACGAGGATTTGTCCCTTTCCGAAATCGCCCGGCAGTTGTCCATCTCCCGCCAGGCGGTCAGCGACCATCTCAACCGCGCCTACGAGCGCCTGGACGGCTTGGAGGGGCGCCTGAAGCTCTACCAGGGCTATTTGCAGATGGGCCGGAACGTCGCAGTCTGCCGCGGTTTGCTAGATAAGGTTGTTGCCACGCCCGCCACCCGCGCGGCCCTGGACGCCGCGAAGGAAACGCTGGACGAGGTGCTGGTGGAGGGAGGGCGGAACGATGGCGTTTGAAGGCCTTTCCGACAAACTGCAGCGCGCGTTCAAGAAACTGACGGGCAAGGGCAAACTCAGCGAAGCCAACATCAAGGACGCCATGCGCGAGGTCCGCATGGCGTTGCTGGAAGCGGACGTCAACTACCTGGTGGTCAAGGACTTCATCAAGTCCGTAACCGACCGCGCGGTGGGTGCGGAAATCCTGTCCTCGCTCAACGCCGGGCAGCAGGTCGTTAAAATCGTCAACGAGGAGCTGACCCGCCTGATGGGCGGCTCCAACGCAAGGCTGACTTGGTCCTCCTCGGTCCCCACGGTTTTCCTGCTGTGCGGACTGCAGGGCGCGGGCAAGACCACCATGGCGGGAAAGCTGGCCGTCCATCTCAAAAAGTCCGGGAAAAAACCGCTTTTGGCCGCCTGCGACATCTACCGGCCCGCCGCCATCAAACAGCTGCAGGTGGTCGGCGAAGCTGCGGGCGTGCCGGTGTTTGAAAAAGGCACCCAGGACCCGGTTAAAACAGCGAAGGAAGCGGTCGAGCACGCGCGCTACTATGGCAACGACGTGCTGATTGTAGACACCGCCGGCCGCTTGCACGTCGACGAGGCGTTGATGCGGGAGCTGGAGGACATCAAGTCGGCGGTTCGGCCGCAGGAAATCCTGCTGACCGTGGACGCGATGACCGGCCAAGACGCGGTCAACGTCGCACAGGCCTTCAACGAGAAGCTGGGCATCGACGGCGTCATCGTCACCAAACTGGACAGCGATACCCGCGGCGGCGCGGCGCTCTCCGTACGCGCGGTCACCGGGAAGCCCATCAAGTTTTCCGGAACCGGCGAAAAGCTGACCGATTTTGAGCCTTTCCATCCGGACCGCATGGCTTCCCGCATCCTGGGCATGGGGGATGTGCTGACCCTGATCGAAAAGGCGACAGAGTCCCTGGACGCCCAGGCCGCTGAAGCGGCGTCCAAAGCCAAGCAGCCATATGACCTGAGCCTGGACGACTTCCTGGACCAGATGCAGCAGCTCAAGAAGATGGGCCCCCTGCAAAACGTCCTGGGCATGCTGCCGGGCGTGGGCGGCAAGCTGAAAAACGCGCAAATCGACGACCAGGCGATGAAGAAGCCGGAGGCCATCATCCGCAGCATGACGCCCCGCGAGCGCCGCAACCCGGATATATTGAACGCCAGCCGCCGCAAGCGCATCGCCCGGGGCGCCGGCGTGGAGGTGCAGGATGTCAACGCCCTGATGCGCCAGTTTGAGCAGATGCGAAAAATGCTCAAGCAGATGATGGGCAACAAGCGCGGCCTTTCCCGCGGGATGCGCGGCATGCCGCCGTTTATGTAAGCAGGAGTTCAGTACCTACTGATTCCATAGATTTTGAAGGAGGAACCCCGCCATGGCAGTCAAGATCCGTTTGAAGAGGATCGGAATGAAGAAGCACCCCTTTTACCGCGTCGTCGTCACCGACGAGCGCAACCCCCGCGACGGTCGGTTTATCGAGGAAATCGGGACCTACGACCCGATGAAGCAGCCTGCCGAAATCAAGATAGACAACGAAAAAGCCGTGGACTGGATGAAAAAGGGCGCCCAGCCTTCCGACACCGTCCGCATCCTGCTGAAAAAGACCGGCGCCATCAACGGTTAACCCGCGATGAGAGAGTTGGTTTTGTTTCTCGCGCAATCACTTGTGGACCAGCCCGACCAGGTGCAGGTGACCGAAACGGAAGGGCCTGAGGCCATCATCATCGAGCTTAACGTCGCCGAAGAGGACATGGGCAAGGTGATCGGCAAGCAGGGGCGCATCGCCAAGGCCATCCGCAGCGTCGTCAAGGCGGCGACCCTGCGCGGCGGGAAGCCGGTTTTCGTCGAAATCCAGTGAAGGAAGACCGTATCTCCCCCCACCTGCCCGTCGGTCAGGTGTTAAAGCCGCAGGGCCTCATGGGCATGGTTAAAATCAGGCCGGACACGGACGATCCCGGCCGGTTTTTATTGCTGACCCGCGTGCTGGTTGAATCTAAACCCGGCCAGGCGGAGCCCGTTGAAATCAGCGGCGTATCGGTCCGCGGCGGTTTCGTCTACCTGCGGATGGGGGAGGACCAAAACGTGGAGGACGCGGAGAAGCGCCGCGGAAAGCTGCTGCTGGTCGCCCGGGAGGACGCGGTTCCCCTGGGGGA
>JAAZAQ010000390.1 GCA_012514225.1 Clostridiales bacterium
GCCTGTCCTTCCTGCTGGGCGTCCGGCTGGCGACGGTGCTGGACAACGTGGGCCCCCGGGCGTCCAAGGTATACCGCGTCATATACGTGCTGCCCTGGGTGATTCCCGCGGTCATCACGCTGCTGACATGGCAGGGCCTGCTCTCCGACGTCGGCGGCCCGGTCAACACGGCCCTGGGCGCGCTGGGCGTCCCGCCGCTCCCCTTCCTGTCCAACCCCTGGTGGGCGCGGGGCAGCACGATTTTCGTGATGACCTGGTTTTCGTTCCCCTACTACACCGTCATCGCCCTGGGGTTTTTGCAGTCCATCCCCCGCGAGCTGTACGAGGCCGCGCTGATTGACGGGGTGGGCCGGCGGCAGGTCTTCCGGCACATCACGCTGCCGATGGTCTACCGCGCGATGAAGCCCACGCTCATCATGGGCTTCCTGATGCAGTTCAACCAGTTCGGCGTCTACATGCTGACCCAGGGCGGGCCGCCCGCGGACCGGCTGGGCAGCCCGGGGGCGACCGACCTGATGATCACCTTCGTATTCAACCTGGCCTTCAACACGCGCCGCTATTCGCTGGCGGCGGCCTACTCGGTCATCATCTTCGTGTTCATCGCGGCCTTTACCCTGGCGTCCATGCGCCTGTCCCGGCGCGGAAGGAGCGGGGCATGAAGCCGTCCCTGCTCCGGAAAACCGGGACGCACCTGGCGCTTATGCTGCTGGCGGGCCTGGTGCTGCTCCCCTTCCTGTACGTGCTGCTCATCTCCTTCGGCCAGGGGGTGGTGGGCATCGGCGCGGCGGTGCCGGAGGCCTTCACGGCGGACAACTACCGGCGGCTGTTCAGCGAGACCCTGTACCTGCAGTGGCTGTCCAACTCCCTGGTCATTTCCCTGGTGACCGCGCTGGCCGCGCTTGTGCTGGTGTCCGTGTCTGTGTACGTGTTCTCCCGCCTTCGCTTCGCGGGGAAGGAGCACCTGTTCCAGGGGCTGCTGCTCATCCAGGTCTTCCCGCTGACGCTGTCGATGGTCTCCCTGTTCAAGCTCTTCGTCGCGCTGGGGCTCATCAACCGGATGGAAAGCCTGATGCTGGTGAACACCGTGCTGTCCTCCGCCGGGCTCATCCTGATGGCCAAGGGCTATTTCGACACCATCCCGATCGAGCTGGACGAGGCCGCGGCGATGGACGGCGCCGGCCGGCTGACCATCCTGCGCCGCATCCTGCTGCCCCTGGCCAAGCCCATGCTCACCGTTGTGGCGCTGCAAAGCTTCGTGCTCTCCTACAACGAATATGTCATCGCCAGCGCGGTGATGAACCAGGGCCTGGGCGCCATCCCCCTGGCGGTCGGGCTCCAGAGCATGATCCAGGGGCAGTTCGGGACCAACTGGGCGCTGTACTGCGCGGGCGCGGTCGTGGGCAGCCTGCCGATGCTGGCGCTGTTTTACGCGCTGCAGAAATACTTCGTCGGAGGCCTCACCGATGGAAGCGTCAAATCCTGAGCCCCGCTTCACCCTGTCCGCGCTGGCGCACGACGCGGACTGCGCCGGGTGCTGGCCTGAAAGCGGGGACACCCTGCGGGTGCGCCTGCGCTGCGCCGCCGGGGAAGCCGCCCGCGCGGAAGTCTGCTACCGCAGCCTGTACGACCACGTCGGCCCCTACCGCAGCGTCGGGATGGCGATGGCGCTGTCCGACGGCGTCAGCGACGTGTTCGAGGCGTCCCTGACCCTGCCCGACTATCGCTTCCGGTACTACTTCCGCCTGACAAACCGCGCGGGCGAAGACCTCTATTACACCTCGGACGGGGCGATGGACAGGCCCCCGGAAGAGGGAAGCTGCTTCTTCTACCCCTGCATCAACCCGGCCGACGTGCCGCGCGCGCCGGAATGGGCGAAGGGCGCAATGGTCTATCAGATCTGGACGGACCGCTTTTTCAACGCCGACCCCCGCAACGACCCGCCCGGCACCGTCCCCTGGGGCGCGCCGGCCGGGAGGGGCGTCGAGTATGGGGGGGACTTCGCGGGAATCGTCTGCCAGGCGGGCTACCTCAAAGGCCTCGGCGTGCAGGCCGTCTACCTGAACCCCGTGTTCGCCTCGCCCTCCTACCACAAGTACGACACCGCCGACTACACCCGGGTGGAGGACTGCTACGGCGGGGGGGAGGGCCTCAAAGCCCTGGTGGCGGCGCTTCACGGGGCGGGCATCCGGGTCATCCTGGACGCGGTGTTCAACCACTGCAGCAACCGTCATCCCTTCTTCCGCGACCTGGTGGAAAAGGGGGCGGCGTCGCGGTACCGCGGCTGGTTCCTCCCCCGCGGCTTCCCGGTGGACGAGGAGGCGGTCAACTATGATACCTTCGCGGGCCTCGTGCGGGAGATGCCCCGGTGGAACACCGCCAACGACGGGGTCATCGACTACCTGTGCGGCGTCGCGGAATTCTGGACGCGGGAAGCGGACCTGGACGGCTGGCGGCTGGACGTGGCGGACGAGCTGAACCACCGGCTGCTGCGCCGCCTGCGCGAGCGGCTGGAGGCGGTCAAGCCGGACGTCCTGCTGCTGGGCGAAATCTGGAACCACGCGCACCGCTACGTGACCGCCTGCCAGCTCCACGCGGTGACCAACTACAAATTCCGCACCGCGGCCCTTAATTTCGCGCTGCAAAAGACCGGCGCGCGGGATTTCTGGAACGCCGGGCAGGCCAACCGCATGTATTACCGCACCTCCACGTACCCGCTCCTGATGAACCTGCTGGGCAGCCACGACACGGCCCGCTTCGCCACGCTGCTGGGCGACCGTTCCGCCGCGGTGGCGCTTTGCGCCCTGCTGCTCGCGATGGACGGCATGCCGATGCTCTATTACGGCGACGAGGTGCTGATGGAGGGCGGCGCCGACCCGGACAACCGGCGCGCGATGCGCTGGGACCTGACGCAGACGCCGGAGGCGGCGGAAATCCGCGCCCTCATGGCCTTCCGCGGGCAATCCGAATGCCTGCGAAAAGGGAGCCTCCGCCTGGTGAAAGCCGAGGGAGGGCTGCTGGCCTTCTCCCGCGAGACGCCCGGCAGCCGCCTGGTCGCCGCCGTGAACTTCGGCCCTGAAGCCGGCCTGGAGACGCCGGGGCGCCAACTGCTGGGCAACGCGCGGACGCGGGTCGGGCGCGCGGAGCTGCCCCGGAACGGATACGGGATTTGGGAGGACGAGTCGTGGTCCGGATAAGCGAAGGCCCGGCCGCGTTTACCGTGCTGCAGCAGCGGGAGGGCTTAGCACCGCTGGAGTTGGCCGGAAGCGTCGGAACGGACGTCGCGGGGACGCCCTTCCTGCTGGCGGACGACGAGGTGGGCGGGCGGAACCTGCTGTTTGAAACGCTGCCGCCCGGGCAAACCTGGCGCCGCGCCTTCTCCCTGCCCGTGGGCATTCACCGCTTGCAGACGGGGCGCCTGCTGCCGGAAACCGGGTTCAGCCGCCTGTACCGGGGCCGGGGGGACACCCTGCGCCACATATGCGTCGGGGAGGTCTTCCTCATCGCCGGGCAAAGCAACGCGGCGGGCTACGGCCTGCAGGATGAAACGGATTCCCTGGACGCCCCGGCGCTGGGCGTCTCCCTGTACGACGGCGGGGCGTGGCGCCTGGCCGCCCACCCGGTCGGCGAGGCGGCGCACGGGATGCCCAACGCCGCGTCCCTGGCCTGCGGGCATTCCCCCTGGCTGCGGCTGGGCCGCTACCTGCTGTCTTCCGGCGTCCCGGCGGGCCTGGTGCCCGTGGCGCTCAACGGCTCCGCCATGGACGAATGGGGGCCGGGAACGCCGCTGCGGGCGCACCTGATGGACAGCCTGAAGGCCACCGGCGGCCGCAACCTGGTGTGGTACCAAGGCTGCTCGGACGTGCGCGGCGACCTGCCGGACACATACGCGGACAAGCTGGTCTCCCTGATCCTCGAAGCCCGCGGCGTCGTCCCGGACCTGCGCGTGTACGTCGTCCAGATTAGCGGCGTCACCAACCGCGATACGCCCCGGGAGGGCTGGACGCGCATCCGGGAGGCGCAGCGGCAGGCCGCCCTGGCGACGGGCGCCGCGCTGATTCCGGCGTACGACCTGAACCGCTACTCCGACGACATCCATTTGGGCGCGGCTTCCAACCTGGCGCTGGCGAAGCGCGTGTACCGGGCCTTCACGGGGGAGCGTTTCCCGACGGCGCTGCGCGCCTGGCGGGAGGAGGGCGCCGTGCTGCTTGAGACCGACGCCCCTGTCCTGGACCTCCCCCTGATGCCGGAAGCCCTGGACGGGCGCGGCCGCCCCCTGCCCGGGCGCTGGGAGCGGGGGGGCCCCGGCCTGGTCTTCCGCCTGCCGGACGCGTACGCCGCGCGCAGCCTGAAGATGGACCCGGGCCATTACGCGGATGTCCCGTTCGGCGGCGGGGACGCCACGCCCCCAAACGCCTTCCAGATGGAAATAAACAGCCGAGGCTGTTGAAAAAGGAGGATTCCCATGAAACGGTACAAAGGATTGCTGCTGATGATGGCCGCGCTGTGCCTGTGCCTGCCCGCCCTGGGCGAGGGCACGGCGCCCGTCTACTACCTGGCGGGCAACTTCAACGGATACTCGCCCAACGACCCCGCCTTCGCGATGACGCCCGTGGAAGGCGCGCCAGGGCAGTACGCGCTGGCGGTCGAGCTGACGAAAGAACTGCGGGACCCGGCCTATGACGGCCACTGGTACAAGGTGACAGACGGCACCTGGGACAACAGCTGGGGGACGGACAACTACGCACTGCAGCCCGCGCCGGTGAAACAAACAGCGGACGGCCAGGCCATCGGGCTGGGCTCCGTCTGGGTGGACGCGGACGGCCCCCTGACCGTGATTTTTGACGAGAACACGAAGACCATCTACGACACCAGCATGGTCCGGGAGGTGTCCCCGCGCCTGTACGGCGACTTCAACGCCGCCATCAGCCGCGGCGCGGACTGGGGAACCTCCGACGAGGAGGCCATCCTGCTGGAAGACCAGGGCGACGGGACGTTCAAGGGCAGCGTCACCCTCCC
>JAAZAQ010000391.1 GCA_012514225.1 Clostridiales bacterium
ACTGCCGCGCCGCCGGCAGCATGGCCGGGACGGGCGCGAACCACAGCAGCAAGGTGAAGAGTCTCGTCAGCGCGCTCATGCCCCCGCCCCCTCCTGCAGAAAAGCGTCCACCGCGTTGGCGAAGCGGGCGGGCTGGTTGCGGTACGCCCAGTGGTCGTCCGTCTGGTATACCAGCAATCGCGCGTCGGGCAGACCTTTTTGCAGCGCCTCGCCCATCCACAGCGGCGTGGCGGTGTCCCACTCGCCCCAGACCAGCAGCACAGGCTGCCGGATATCGGGGAGCAGCGGCCGCGCGTCCTGGCTGACCACCCGGCTGAAGCTGCCCCGCATTGTTTCGGGCGTAGCCAGATAGTCCGCGGAAGCCATTTCCTCCCTCAGCCTGCGCGTCAATTCCGCGGCGCCATTCCGAAAGGGCGGCAGCAGCCCCGCCGCCTTGAGCCCCAGCCGGCCGGCCTTGAACAGCTGGGCGCGCAGGCGGCCTTCCAGGGTTTTTCTGGGCTTGAGCCCGGCGCAGCCGGTCAGCACCAGGCGGGTGAAGCGCTGCGGGGCATTCGCGGCCAGGTGCAGCGCAATCCGGCCGCCGAAGGAATGGGCGACCACAGCCGTCTGCCGGACGGCCAGCGCATCCATGGCCTTGAGGGTCCATGCCGCGTAGTCCGGCACGCCCCAGTTGCCCCCGGGCGGGTCGGACTGCCCGTGGCCGGGGAATTCCAGCATATGGACCTGGTAGCGGGACGACAGCGCCTGCCCCAGGGGCAACAGGTGCTTTTCCAGGGACACCGAGGCGGGCCCCCAGCCATGCAGCAGCAGCAGCGGCTCCCCGCCGCCGCCCAGACTGACAGCCTGGGCGCCAATTCCGTCAACCAGAATCCGCAAAGCCCTTTTCCCCCTCCTCCGCGTCCACCCGCAGGATATAGCGGCATTTTTCCATCGACATCATGCACAGCGGCCGGTAGCGCTGCGGCACCTGCGCCACGCGCTCCAGCTCGCAGCCCAGGCGCTGGCAGGTCCTTCGGGAAGGCAGGTTGTCCGTGTCGGTGGTGATAACCACCGTCTTGAACCCCAGCCCGCGCATGAAGGGCACCAGCTGGCGAACCGCTTTTCCGGCATACCCGCGGCCGCGGTTTTCCTCCTCGACCCGGTAGCCGACGTGGCCCAGGTAATACAGTTCCGGGCTCTCCCCCAGCCGGAGGCTGACGTAGCCCAGGTATCCGCGGCGGCCTTTGGGGCAGATGTCGAAGGTGTAGCTCCCCTCCGCCCCGCATCCCGGGTCCGGCCCCCCCCGCTCGCGCAGGCGCAGGTCGATTTCCGGTCCCTGAATCACCCGCGGGGTCGTCGTCAGTCGTCGGAACAAGGCAGCCTCCCGAAACGGATTTCAATGTGAAATTATAGCACAGGGCACCTGTTTCTCCCACCGGTGTGCAGAAAGAGTGCCGCGCCGGCGCGCGGGATTGTCCGCCTGTCATCATCCGCGCCGAATTGAATGATACTTCAACGCTTTTATACGCAGCAGACTTCTTATCCGTTTATTTGATTGCTCACAGAATTGAATTCTTCCAAGCCGTACGGGGGTTTCGGTTCGCGGTTGACATATTGATAGATGGATGAAGATGGAGCTTTAGACGCCCGGGGAGAAAGCCTTCGCCCTGTACCCGTGCGCCGCCCTGATACTCCAAGACGTTTGCAGGCGGGCCGATGCATAAGGAAAATACGGCAGAACCCTTCCGACCGGATCATCATCGCCTCAGCCAAGGCGCCTGTGCGGTCAATACCGGCGCTCCCGGAAAAACCTCACACCCACGGCTGTCGTCAGCAGCCCGACCTGCGTGACGGTGTCCTGGACCGCAGCCGCCGGCGCGCACGGGCACGAGCTGTGGCGGGCGACCAGCGCGGCGGGAGCCTGCGGCCGCGTGTTCCATGGCACGGCGAGATCCTTCAAGGACCTTCCTTCAGAAAAAGCACGGCACATTCAGGCTTACAAACGGGTCGGGACAGCCCCATACCCCGGGCCGTACTGCGGATACAGGTCCAACATTCCAAGCGAGCCGGAGACGCAAGCAGCAAAAGCCGGCGCGGCTGCCCGCGCCGGCCCGGCTGTGTGTTTCAATGTTTACTGCTGATTGAAGGAGACCATGCCGGCGGCGATGAAGCAGGCCTTGCCGTCGGGCAGCTGAATCTTATACCAGCCGCCCTTTTCCACAGCGAGGACCGGGTACACGGTGCCCGGGGCGGTCGTCCCCA
>JAAZAQ010000392.1 GCA_012514225.1 Clostridiales bacterium
GGCTTCAACGAGCCGGCGGAGCAGTTCACCTACCCGACCAACGCCGTCACCCTGACCCAGGACACCATCGACGCCAACAAGCGCTTCTTCGCAAGCGAAAAGGAAGTGCCCCGCCGCGCGCTGTCCATGGGCATCGGCACCATCATGTCCGCGAAGAGCATCCTGCTCATCGCCCTGGGGGAAAACAAGGCGCCGGTCGTCCGCGGCATGGTTCAGGGCGAAATCACGCCCCGGCTGCCCGCCTCCATCCTGCGCGCGCACCCGGCGGTCACGGTGCTGCTGGACAAGGGCGCCGGCAGCCTGCTGTAAGCCTGGGGCCTGTGCACAAGCCCCGGGACGGTTTTCCCGGGAATCCCCGCAAGGCTTGCCCAGGCGATGAAAACCGTCAGCGGACAACTTATCGACAATCCCCGGGCGGTGTGGACGAACCCTTCCGCGCGCAGGGCGGTTCGCGGCGCCTGGCCCACGGCCGCCGGAAACCCGACAGCGTGTCCATGCCGCCTACCCTCCACCGGGAGACCCCGGCGGGGTGAAAACCGCCGGCGCGGGCCGTCTGTCCACACCCGTCCACAGCGGGCGGATGGTTTTCAACAGGGCGCAGGGAACAATTTTCACCGCGGGCGCCGGGCTTGCCCCCCTTATCCACAGCGTCCACAGCCCCTACTACTACTACTGCCATTATTCGTACTGCCAGCCTGACGGCGGGCGGCGCGGACCGAGGAGGAAAGCATGCAGGTTGCCTTCAACGCCAACGATTTCAAGCATGGGATGAGCATGGTCAGCTACGCGCTGACCGCCCATGAGACCAAGGATTTCCAGCGCGGGGTCTTCCTGGAGACGCTGGAGGACGGCCTGCAGCTGACCGTCACGGACGGCGAGGTGGCCATCCGCTCCGTCGTGCCCGCGGCGGTGAAGGAGGACGGCTCCGCCCTGCTGCCGGCACGGCTGATGAGCGAGCTCATCCGCAACCTGGAAGGCAACGTGGAGCTGGAAACGCGGGACAACAAGCGCGCGATGGTCAAGAACATGGGCAGCAAGACCGAGCTGGTGCTCATCGACGCCCAGGACTATCCCACCGTCGCCCCGATCGAGGCGGAGTCCGTCACGCAAATCAGCCAGCAGAGCTTCAAGAACGCCATCAAGAGCATCATCTTCGCCATCGCGACGGACGAGACGCGCCGCATCCTGACCGGCTGCCTGATGGAAACCGCCGCCGACGAGGTACGCTTCGTATGCCTGGACGGCTACCGCCTGGCCATGCAGCGGGTCTACTGCGCGCACGAGATGCCCAAGGGCCGGGAGTTGCTCTCCCACATCCTGCCCGGCGCCCTGGTGGGCAACATCAGCCGGATGCTGTCGGACTCCGAGCAGCCCATCACCCTGACGCTGTCGAAGACCCACCTGCTGGCGGAGTTCGACAGGACGAAGGTCTACTCCCCCCTCATCCTGGGCGAGTACATCAATTACCGGCAAATCCTGCCCACCTCCTGGACCACCGCCGTGAAGGCGGACCGGCTGCTGCTGGCCTCGGCCATCCAGCGCGCCAGCCTCATCGCGAGGGAGGGCAGCAACAACCTGCTGCGGCTGAAAATCGAGGACCAGGCGCTGACCATCTCCGCCAACGCGGAGGTCGGCACGGCGACGGAGCAGATTCCCATCGACTTCGACGGCAGCCCGCTGAGCATCGCCTTCAACGCCGCCTACCTCAACGACGTCATCAAGAACATCGAGACGCCGGACCTCTCCCTGCGCTTCAACACCAACGTCAGCCCCTGCGTGGTCAGCCCGGTGAACAGCAACCAGTACACCTACCTCATCCTGCCGGTGCGCGTGTCGGACTGACGGGGACGGGACCGGCGTGAAAAGGGCTTCCTTTGCGGGGGCCCTTTTGATTGGGGAGGAACGCCGGGGGCATCTTTCAAGAAGCCCCGGGCCCCCAAGAGCTTTAATCAGAAGGGGTCAGGGGGCTGAAAGCCCCTTGCGGGGCCCGGGGCGGCGTCCCGGCGTTCCCCTCCCTCCCATTTGTTTCCCCGCGATGAACGGTTTTCCCGTTTCCCCGCGTCTATAAGGATGAAGGGAGGCGTGGCATGGAGCTTTGTCAGGTACCGGACAGGGCCGGGGCGGCGGACGTCAGCCGCCTGTTCGCGGAGCACGGAAACGCGCTGCTGCGCTTTTGCTACCTTCAACTGGGGGACGCGCACCTGGCGCAGGACGCCGTGCAGGAGACCTTCCTGAGGGCTCACCGGCGTCGCGCGTCCTTCCGCGGGGAATGCGGCGAAAAGACCTGGCTGACGGCCATCGCGCTCAACTGCTGCCGGGACATCCGGCGCCGCGCCTGGTTCAGGCGCGAGCGGTTCAGCCCCGCGCTGTCGGACCTGCCGGAGCCCTCGGAGCCCTTCGACCCCGGGGACGACACCGTCATCACCCAGGTGATGGCGCTGCCCCTGAAATACCGGGAGGCCATCCTGCTGCACTACTACCAGGGGCTGTCCGTCAGGGACATCGCCCTGGCGACCGGAACAAGTGAGAACACCTGGTCCACGCGGCTGCGGCGCGCGCGGAATATCCTGAAAAACAAGCTGGAAAGGTGGTATTTCGATGAAGAAGACCTTTGAGTCCATCGTCAACGCGCGCCTGTCCGGCTTTTCCCCGGACGCCGCGCTGCGGCAAAAAATCGAGGAACAAATCACACTGGAGGGAAAAACCGTGAAAAAAAGAACGTCGCTGGCGCTGGTTTTCGCGCTGGCGCTGGTGTTGCTGACCGCGGCGGCCTTCGCGCTGACGGACGGCTTCGGGCTGTTCGACCTGATGGGCAGGCACAAGGACGAGGGGCACGCCGACGTGCAAAAGGAGGCCTTCGACCTGGTGAACCGCGACGTGGCCCGCGCATCCTTCGGGCATGTGGACGTGGTGGTGACGGAGGCGGTGTACGACGGCAAGTACCTGCGGGTGGTGCACTCCACCCGGGAGCGGGACGCCACGGCGCCCTTTGACGGGCAGGCCATCTGGAACGGAAACTTCAGTTTCCCGGCCGCGGAAGAGGACGGCGTGTCCTGGAGCAGCCTGGACTGGGCCATCGTCAACGGACAGGACGTGAACCCCCTGGGCGAGGCCGGCGCTGACGCGGGCGGCCGGAACGGGGAAACCCTGGCCTGGATCCAGTACGACCTGTCGGAGCTGGAGCCCGCGGATACGCTGAAGGTGCAGCTGCCCATCCGCGGCCGCAAGAGCATTGAGAACGACGAACTGTCCTTCGAGATCCCCGCGACAAACCTGCCGGGCGTCGTCCGGCTGCAGCCGCCGGCGGAAGTCCGCTTTGAGGACTACAGCCTGAAGGTGACCGAGTTCATGCTCTCGCCCATCCGCGTCTACCTGACGGCGGAGATGACCGTGGACGCGGGCGTGCCCTTCGAGCGCTGCGACCGGATTCTGTGGGGCTGGATGAACGGCGCCCTGGCGGACGAAAAGGGCGAAAACGCGCTGAAACAATCCGCCTCCGGCGGCGGCGCGGGATTCTACATCGAAAACACGCAGTACGACGAAAAAACCTTCTACGAGCGCATCACGGACCCCGCAAAGCCCGTGCGCATGGGCGTGAACCTCGAGTTCATGACAGCGGAATCCTACCCGGACGCCTTCCGCTTCTCCTGGGACGGGGACGCGCTCACCATCCGGAACGAGCGGCTGGTCAACGATTGAAGCGGAGGGGAGACGCCGGGGGCTTCTTGAAAGAAGCCCCCGGACCCCCA